>JBDNGW010000715.1:0-8229 GCA_041689735.1 Leeuwenhoekiella sp.
AAAATCCGATTATTCCCTTTAGGGCCGGGGAAAAAATGATCTGATTTTCGGCATTTTGTTCTTGCTCCGTCCCTAAAGGGATCCAAAACACCTAAAATCGGATATTTCAACCATAATAGCCATTCTAAACTAGAGCCATAATATTTAAAAAGATTGCCTTATTGAATTGTTTTTTGAACTTTTCCGCAGCTAAGCATTTTGCTGCCATAATATGGATTTCTAACTTCATCGCTTATACTCAACCACGCATTCCCTTTATCGTACATGGGGCAAAACTGTTCATAAAGTGTATTTTTTGTTCCCGTAATGGCAACCATATCTGTTATATCCTTACTTAAAGGTTTAAAATGTTCACGTTGATGATCTATTGCACTTTCAGATATATGCTCAGCGTGTTCCGTAGCATCTTCTACGATTTCGGCCAATTCATTTTGATCTTCTTTTGAATAGCTGCTGGTATCAAAAGCCTTTAGTGCAGTTACCAATTTAGACCCTGTCTGGGCAGCTTTATCAGTATCATCTGCCACCAGAGCGTCCTTTAAGTTGAAGTAATCACTTAAAATCGCCTCTGCTTTTGCGTCGCTTTTCATATTCGTCATTATACTGTGATCCATTTTTATTTCTCCGTTATTGTGGTCCATTTTTTCTTTTTCCTGGGCATGGGCAAAAGAAACCGTCATCAATAGCATTGCTGCTATACTCATTTTTAGATTTTTCATTTTTATGTTTTTTTTAATGTTATAAACTATTTTTAAGCTTGGTCATATATTTTATGATTTCTGTTTTTTCCTCTTCGGAAAGTTTTGCGTCCGTATGAATAATTGTATAAGAGTCCAGCGGCATTTCATCATCTTCAATCTGACTGATAATTGACCTTAGTTTGCTATTTTTTCTTCGACCGGAATAATCGCCCCATTCATTGAAATTTAATTCTGCTTTGCCCTCCTTTATATGGTCTGCCAGAATCCAGGCAATGGGTTGTATATGGCTGTACCACGGATACTTTGTATTATTGCTATGACAATCATAACAGGCCGTTCTAATCTTCTGTCCAATTCTCGAGGGCACTTTATTGACGACCATAAAATCTGAAGTATATATGGCAGCGTGATCGTTCCTTTTGATTGGGATGAATTGAATGACCACAAATGCAATTAGCGCAATCCAGAAAATGGCTCTTACTGCTTTCACTTAGTTTATCTGTTTCTGAATTTCTCCACAATCCATCATTTTGCTTCCGAAGTAAGGATTTTTAATTTCTTCGGTACTGCTCAGCCATTGTGCTCCTTTATTGTTATTGTACATGGGGCAAAAATCCTGATACAACTTCTTATCGGTTCCCGTAATGGCGATCATATCGATTATATCTTTGCTTAGAATATCGAAATGCTCCCGTTGGTGCTCCATGGGGCTTTCGGAAATATGCTCTGCGTGTTCTTTAGCGTCTTCAATGATATCGGTCAATTCTTCCTGCTCCTTAGATGAATAGGAAGTTTTGTCAAATTCTTCAAAATCGGTGACCAACATACCCCCAGCCTTGGCTGCTTCTTCTTGATTATCTGCTACAAGGGCATTTTTTACCTTTAGATAATTATCAATAACGGCTTCGGTAGCACTGTTGCCTGAATCCGCATTAACAGATACATCTTCTTGGTGCATTTCGCTGGACATAGGTGCTGTGGCACCTTTCTCTTTTTTACCATCTTTACAGGACATTGCTGTAAGGGTCACTAAAGTCAATGTTAGGATACCTACGGTCATTCTTATTTTTTTCATCTTGATTTAATTTTGAATTATTGAATATTTTAAAATTATTCTTCTATTGAACCGTATTCTAGCCGTTCTATTTTCGGATTTAATTAATATTAACCTTTCCCGTAGTTTGAGGGGAAAAGTTTCTAATTCTTGTTAGCTTAAATAAGCTTCACAAGCCTCCGCGCATTTTTTATGTGCTTCCGTACGATCCTTACGTTGCCTGGCCTCGCGTTTTGCACAGCATCCAGACAAACAACTGAGCAATAGTTAGTTGTTCAATGCTTCAATCTATTTGGAACTTTTCATGGTTTCTGGTTTTATTAAACATTAGAGTTAATTGTTAAAATCGAGGGTTAATGTTAGAGCTTGTTTAAACTGGCTTCTTTTTGGTTACCAGTCTTTTGTGAACCGTGGCGTTGTCTAAAAATCGGCGAATATCCCGATATTCCCCATTTTTTATACTTAGCCAGAACCATTTCGATAGCTATCGGGAAAAATCACTTGGAATTGACCCTGCCTGCCAATGCACGACAGGCAGGTTTAAACAAGCTCTTATTGTCGCTCTTTATCTTTAGGTTTCATCGTTTCTTTACGTTTGATATATTCCTGTTCGGTAATTTCACCCTTGGCATATCGCTGGTTTAAGATGTCCATCGCCCTTGTGTTTTTTTCTCTCTTTCTTTTCTTATTACCTGCATAGATCAAAACACCAAGGACAATGACCCCAAATACTATTAAAAAATCCCATTCGTACATCATAACACATAATTTTAAAATCTCAACGAAAGTCCACCCCCCGCGCCAAAACGACTATCATAACTTCCCATCAACGAAAAGTTTTTTGACAGAAGATATTCAATCCCTGTGTTCCAAGTGACCTCTTTGTTGAAATTATCGCCTTGAGGCAAATCATCCACCCATCCAAAATCCGCTTGGTATTCATAGGTTCCAAAAACAATGGTTTTCGGAAAAATTGTAATCGCACGGCTTAAACTTATTTGCGGCCGTAATTTGCTGTCCATCCTCACATCTAACGTGAACAGATAAGGTGTGAGATACCTAATCCCAGCTATTGCCGTTGTTGTTATTTCATCCACACTATCCTCCATTGTATTTTCAATGTTTAAACCACCAAAAACAGTTAGGTAATCATATAGATACCTGTCATATGCCGCTTCTACTTCCATATTTTTGTTCCAACCGTATTCTCCCCTTAAACTGAATTGATTACGGATATTTGATGAAATAAGATTTAAGGTGGTCATATGTGATGCCACATCTACCATTCCCCAAGAGTAGAACTGGTTCGTTTCATTTATAAGGTTAGATACCGGATACTCCTTCAATCTGGGATCACGAGGGGTATCATAGCTTACGATCCTGTCCATTCCTCCCAGTAGATGGTAAAGGATATGGCAATGCAAAAACCAGTCGCCATATTCATTGCCATAAAATTCAATGGTTACCTGTTTCATTGGAGGCACATTGACCGTATGTTTTAAAGGTGAATATTCCCCATTCTCGTTGATGACCCTAAAGAAATGCCCATGCAGGTGCATGGGGTGGTGCATCATTGTGAGGTTGTTGTACGTAATACGAGTTACTTCATTTCCCTTGATTTTAATTTTATCTGCTTCGGAGAGTGGAACGCCGTTCATGCTCCAAATATAACGTTGCATGTTCCCCGTAAGGTTCAATAAAATTTCTGTAACCGGGATGTCTGGGTCATAACTCGTTTTAACAGGTGATTTCAGGTAATCATAATTATATTCTGAAAACATATCCATTCCCTTCATGGCGCTTGCATCTTCCATTCCTGCCTTGCCGACAGGCAGGTTCATACTATCCATTTGAGAGGGTTTCTCCATTGCGGGTTCCTTGCTCATATCCATTTTTGAATGATCCATATGCATTGAATCCTTCGGGGTGTCCATTTTCATCCCGGACATTTTATCTTTTTCCATTTCCATGCCCTTCATCTTGGATTTGCCCATATCCATACCCTTCATTCCATCCATATTCTTATCTTCCATATGCATTCCCCATTTCTCCTTCATCTCGTAACGCTCATCTTTGCCAGGTCGGAATTTTAAAGCGGGGGCTCCCATTTTCATTTTCATTTTGGCCATTTTTTGCATCATCGCAATTTTATCGGGCTTTGGAATCTCTGGTGCTGCCACCACATTGCCCTGCCCTAAATAAGCAGACGCCGTACCCGAACCGTCCTGTGCCATGATCTTGTATTCGAGTTTTCCATTGTCCGGAATGATGACAATAAAATCGTATGTCTCTGCGACCCCTATAAAAGTCTTGTTCTTTCTTACGGGAACCACATCGTTACCATCTGCCGAGACAAGCAAGGGATCTGGGCCACCAAAGGTCATCCAGAACGAAGTGGAGGCAGAACCGTTGATAATACGCAACCGCACTTTCTCTCCGGGCTTAAAATCAGGATAGTCTATGGATTCTTCTCCATTAATCAGAAATGCCGGATAATAGATATCTGCAATATCTGCTCCTTCCATGCGCTGCCTCCAAAAATCAACCTGCTCACCCAGAGCGCCTCTGGCGATAACCTGGTTGAGCGGCGTGGCTGTTCCTTTTCTAATGTTGTACCATTCGGTACCTCTTTTCAAAAATCGAAGCACATCCATTGGTTTTTCATTTGTCCAGTCAGACAGGACCAAAACCTGTTCCTTATCATACTCTAAGTCCGTTTTTTCTTCTGGCTGAATCACAATAGAACCATAAACGCCAATTTGCTCTTGCAGCATTGTATGAGAATGGTACCAGTACGTCCCACTTTGCTTAATGGCAAATTCATACTTCAAGGTTTTTCCCGGCTCAATGGGTGGTGTTGTTAGATAGGGCACACCATCATAAAAATTGGGCAACAACATACCATGCCAATGGATCGAAGACTCTACGCTCATCTCGTTTTTAACGTAAATTACGGCATATTCCCCTTCGTTAAAATTCAAGGTGGGTCCTGGTATTTGACCATTTACGGTCATTCCCATAACATCTTTCCCAGCCTTATTTACAAGCTCTTCCCTTAGGGTTAAGGTATATTCGTGCACTGGTAGATTGTCAACGTTTCCTTCTACAGATTTTTCCGTTTGCGCAGAAATTCCCAATGACGATATAATCATCAAAGAAATCAATATGTTATTTTTCATAGTTGTATTAATTCTTCTCTAAAAATCCTTGATATGGTTTATTTACCTTTATACGTTTTTTAAAATTCTTTTTTTCTACGAAATATAAGGAAAAGCCCTTCCCTTCCGGAAAGGGCGGTATTCAATTATGCCAAATAAGTTTCACAGGCATCGGCACATTTTTTACAGGCCTCTGCACAATCCTTGCAATGTTGATGATCATGTTGTGAACATTCCTCAGCGCATTTTTTACAGATTTCATGGCATTTTTCCACCATCGCTTTCGTGAAAGCATTATCTGCCGCAAGCAATGCTGCCGTGGCGGTACATACCGCCGCACATGCCCTGTCTGTCCTGATACAATCTACCATCATCTTGATGTTGTCCTCATTAAGGCAGGCATCTGCACAGTAATTACATTGAGCAACACAGTTGTTTAATGCTTTAATCAATTCTGAATTTTTCATAATAGATTTGTTTAAAGTTGATTATAAATTTACTGTATATAGTTGGTTATTAATGTAATAATTATGGCAGGTGTTTATACAATTCAGATCAAAGTATTCTTAAAATCCTTGACCATTGTGAACCCTTTTTCTAATTCTAAAGCTTTTGGTTTGATTCATTATTGTAATGATTATTTTGATCCATCATATCAAGTATCAATCCCGGCCAGGTAAAATTTTTGGCACCGTAACCCTCCCCAGAAAGTGGATCGTAATATTCACGAAAACCGCTTTTAGTTATAAGTTCCTTCATGCTGTTCAATAGACGATCGGCCTCCATTACATATCCATTGTTGAGAAAATAAGGATATAGGAACCAATTGAAAAGCGTCCAAGTAGGGCCCCCTCCATAGATATATCGATTCTCTGGGATTGAATGCCATTTGATTTTTGGCCACAGATGAGAGCGGGTAAGAAAGATCAAACTCCTCGGGGTTATGGTAGTGCGCTTTCAAAACACTCTTGGCCAATGAATCTGGAACCTCGTCAAAAATCAGTGGAAAAAAGATGGTGGGCGTTAAGACCTTTGCCATCTTGTTCTCCTTACCGTAAACGTCATAAAAAGCAGCGGTGTCATGATCGTACATGATATCCAGCATGCTTTTGATGTTTTTTTCTACCCTTTTGCGGTATAGCTCAGCATCAGGATCTTGCACTATATCACAAAGTTCTGCCAGTATCTTGAGGTTCTGAGCATAAATGCTGTTGAAGCACACGTCCTTAACCATAAAGTAGTTTTTGTCGTGAATTTTATCAAGATAATAATCATGGGAAAAGTTTTTCACGTCAACCGCAATGACCTTTAAGAACAGTCTCCAGTTTGCCTTCCCATCGCTAAAACCCACGACTTGATCGTAGGAGGGCTTCCAGTCCATCCCGGACTCAAAAGTAGTGATTATCGCAATGAGCCCGTCATTTTGAAAGTCCCTTTTTTCCGAAATATAGTTGTAGTATGCTTTGAGTTTGGGCAACATCTCATTGAGGAATGCTTTGTCTTCTGACTTTCGGTAAATCCTTAAAACTGCCTGTGCGACCAGTGGCGGTTGAATTAGGGCACTCATATGGGTTTTCAAAAGTTGGGTCCTTAAGCTCGGTCTTGATTGAAAAATATCTGTGATGCGTCCGGGAAGGATATTGTTCCAAAAAATCATATGGCCAACAAAGCCATCTTTTTCTTGAAGGGCAAAAAGACTTCTGATATGCTTTTTGGCCATATCTAGATCACCTTTAGTACCCATTGCGGTAAGCATAAAGACGTGCAGACACGTATCCCAAAAAAATTGAAAGGGTTAGGTCTTTGGAGACGGCTTTGTATAATGATATTCCTTTCCAGCAGTATTTGAATAGCCAGACACCATATTCTCATTAAGCAACTTCCTAAGGTTTGTGATTGTCTGAGGCCTGGTTATCATTGTATTATCATTCACTGCTTTAGTATGTTTTTACCCTAAGAATATGTAAGATTGCGGCCGAATAGATCTGTTCCGGCAGCCCAAGGTTGGCATACATATTACCTTCTTTCAAATTTTAGCACCAGTCACTTCCATCCTTATCTAAATTATCTGATCCAATGAGTTTCTAACTTTGATATTCATTGATTTATATTCGGTCAGGTTCATACCTGTTTCCATTTTGAACTGCTTGCTCAAATGGGTCAGGTTGCTGTAATTGAGTAGATCACTTATTTGAGTGAAATTGAGCTCCTTATTTTGTATAAGTTCCTTTGCCTTCTCTATCTTTAGTTTGATGAAATATTTCTCAATGGTTGTTTTCTCACTGTAAGAAAATATCTTACTGATTCTGGAATACTCGTAGGGGAGTTCCTTGGCAATTGTTTCTGACAATTTCTCAGAAGCTTTTAAGGGAAGTTGATCAAGAAGCTTTATCATGACAAGCTTGATCTGTTCAACCAGTTTGAAGTTATCATCATCAATGATGTTAAAGCCATTGGACTCTACAACCTTGCGTATCACAACATGCTCACTAGGTTTTTCTAAGTTAACGGTCAATTCACCTAACTTTACGTCAATTACCTTTATCCCCTGATCATCAAGTTCATTCTTTAAAACTTTGATACAGCGGTCACAGACCATATTCTTAATGTAGAAGGTAGTTTTCATTAGTGATTGGTTAAATAATTAATTAATGCTGACTGTACAAAATACATTTGGATAGACTCTATCTGATTGACGCCATATTTCAACTGGAGTTCTTGAATGTCCAGAACATTATTGAAGTCAATGGTTCCTGTCTCATAGTTTCTGATCAATATTTCCTCTGCATTATAGGCCTGCTGCAGATTTTTCTCCTGCGTGTTGAACTTGATGCGGGCCTGGTTGCGCTGGGATATCGCTTTCGCAAAAGCGGATTGCAACGTATTCAGGCGTTCCTGTCTTTGAGACTGAATTTCCTGTTGCCTCAACTCATTTTGTTTTGAAATGGAGCTATATCTATTTTTAAAAATTGGGATGAGGACTGACACCATGGGCATCAGGATATCCTTACCATTATCAATTAGGTCCATATCGGTTCGCTCGCTTACGGGAAGGTAATCCACCCCAAAGCCAAGCATTGGCAAGCTCTCATGCTGGTTGAGCAGTTCAGACTGAATGACAGATTCATAGAGCTTGTCATATTTGAGCAATTCGGGGTTGAGCGCCAGCGCATCATACTTAGTGCTTGCAAGAAAACCATGCAACATCCTGTTTATCAACAGTATAATGTTAAAATCTTTGCTCGAATCTTTGGGATAAAATGCGTGCTCTTTCATATAATATGCTTATTTTTAATGGGTTAAATGGTCAAGGAAT
>JBDNGW010000716.1:0-3391 GCA_041689735.1 Leeuwenhoekiella sp.
GCTAAAAAAAGAGCAAGGGGATACCGAAATACTACCAACTTCATTAATATGATATACTTCATTTGTGGTAAGCTTAAATTTGATTACCCACTGTATTTAGCATAGAGCCGAATAATTGAGTAATTGTTTTCATATAGATTTGGATTTAATTAATATTCGAGTAAAATTAGGTATTTTAATGTATTAAAAGGCGTTGTGCGTTGATTTTTTTGTCGTAGGCAACCTGTAATATGTAAAGTCCCGGCTTTATGTCACCCTTGGAAAATGTGGTTTTACCACCATTTATTTTGTTTTTGACGTTGTAAACAATTTTTCCCAGAAGATCATAAACTATAATCGATATCTCCGTATTTACATTTTCTGAAAGCTGAATAGTACATCTATCTGTAACCGGGTTTGGGTAGATTGTAAAAGACGACTTAGCAATCAAGTTATCATTAACACTTAGACCATTGACATCATTTTTTACCCGCGTTCCCACCTCTGCAGCCACGACTCTATTAAATAAAACCCTATGGCCTGCTTCATTCATATGTGTACCGTCACCAGAGTTATACTCTGGTAAAATGCCATTATTGTTACTTTTGCCTAAACCGGTCCAAAAGTCTATTGTCATATCGCCAAACTTTTCCTTTACCGCATCAAGCATTTCCAACTGAATGTTCTTATTAGTCGTATTTGAACCAAAATCTTTTGGCTGCACAGAGGTCACCCATAAAGGTATGTTCTGTTCCTTAATCTTCTTGCTAATTAAATCATAATTAGCCAATTGATCTACCGCAGGATATCCATAGGCAGCATCATTAGATGGCATATTGATAATAATACCACCTGGATTTAAGGAAAGTGCTTTAGTTACATTGCGCTCTGGATCAATAGTTCTACCCACACCTGCTTTAATAGGTGTTCCAGTAGGTAATATATCATACGTAGAATATCCACTTTTACCGAAATTGATGACCTCAAAACGGGAATCTTTTTGTGTAAGATATTCGCGGTATAGATTCACCCAACTATCATCTATATTTTCTGGGCCTGTACCCTCAGCGGTAGAAGATCCCAATACAACAATGCGGTAAACCAGACCTTCGTTTGCTATAACTGAGAACGGGCTACCACTGGTATCGCTCACCCCACCACCAGAAATTCTAATAAGGCAGGATTCTGAAATTCGATTGGGAACCTTAAAATCATAATACTCAAGGTCTGCAGCAATTGTCGCGACATCGCTCCAGCTTGCTCCATTATTTGAGGAAAATTCAATATCTATCGTATTGTCTATTGAAGTACTGTTCCATTTTATACGCTGGGTTTTTCCTGTTTCAAGAACATTATCGCCGTTGGGATATAAAAGAGTTAATGTGGAAGTGGACTGTGTAATAGGCGAATCGCTGGCAATTAATTGAATGGCACCCAAGTAATAAAACTTGAAGCCATTGTTGTTTTTTGTGCCAGGCTGCGCCCTAAAGGTTATTTGGCCATTGGCTTTCGGCCGAACATTGAGTACACTTGCAGTATTCTCTGTATTGTTGGCTGTTTCTAAGCTTGCAGATTTTGTGGCAGAACCCGTAACCGTATACAAGGTTTGTCTGCTTTCGCCATCAGTAACATTCATTCTTGATGCAAATACCACAAAAGAGTAGTATTTATTGGCTTTTAAACCGCTTAGAACAAAACCGCCAGTAGGCTGCGTATTGCCAGAAAAGACAACAGTTTCACCAAAAAAGCTGTCAGAGGTGGCGTTTGCTGGAAAAGGCACCGTGTTTGCAGCATTTGTAGTGCCATTGGTATTTACCGTATCAAAAGGATCATCTACGGAAAGTGCTACCCCCGTGGAACTCCCGTTGTCATTAACCAAATCTACCGTAATCCCTACCTCATTATTTGAAGTACTGGTTACATTGTTCTAATTTCCAGAGGTTTCTTTGGCGCCTTGCTGGCCAAAATCGATATAAGAATATTCCTGGGAATATCCTAAAAAGGAAAGTAATAGAAATGACAGTAGGTAAATTTTCTTCATTAGTGTATTGTTTTGATTTTAATAATCATTTATAAATTGGGGGCTATTCTGTTAATTCAAATTCTACCTTGTTGGTAGTATTGCTGTTACTTCCCATAAAAGCTTCAAAGATACCTGCTTCTGAAATAAAATCAAGCGAACTATTATAAAATTTTAAATTTTCAGGTGTAAGGGTAATTTTTATCGTTCTACTCTCTCCTTTTTTCAACATTACCTTTTTGAAACCTTTTAATTCACGCAAGGGCGGCGTAATACTGCGTACCACATCGTGAAGATAAAGCTGCACCACTTCCTCCCCATCATAATTACCGGTATTTGTAAGCCTAACGCTAACCTCAACGGAATCGCCCATGCCTATCTTTGACTTGCTGACGGCTAAATCGCTGTATTCAAATGAGGTATAGCTCAGTCCATAACCAAAAGCAAATAATGGACTGTTTGGCGCATCGAGATAATTGGACTTGAACTTGGCATATTCGGCTGGCGCGGGTCTGCCGGTGTTTTTATGCGAATAATAAATGGGAATCTGCCCTACATTTCTGGGCCAACTGGCGGTTAATTTTCCGGAAGGGTTATAAGCGCCAAAAACCACATCGGCGATCGCATTGCCAGCCTCAACACCGGGATGCCAAACCTGCAAGATGCTTACCGGCATGGCGTTCAACTCTTCAATCGTGAGCGGGCGGCCGCTCATAAGGACCACGGCAACAGGTTTGCCGGTTGCCACAAGAGCTTTTATCAGTTGCATTTGCGGTTCTGGTATGCTTATGTCCGTTCTACTGGCTGCCTCGCCGCTCATTTCGGTAGCTTCACCGATTACTGCAACGACCACATCGGCATTGTTTGCATTGGCGACCGCTTCATTGATCATGACTTCCGGGGAACGGGAATCAATCTCGGCGCGCATACCGAACACGTTTATTTTTTTCGCGAAAGCGGAATCATTGGTGATATTCGCTCCTTTTGCATACGTAATTTTCGCATCTTGCGCCAGGTTTTTAAAGCCTTCCAAAATTGGGATGGAAAGCGAAGGATCTCCAGTGGGCGCCCAGGTGCCCAGCATATTGTTTTTATCATTTGCCAACGGGCCGACCAGGGCAATCTTAACGTTCTTCTTTAATGGAAGGATATTCTGGTCATTTTTCAGTAAAACGAATGAATGCGCGGCCATTTTTCGGGCAAAAGCACGAGATTTTGGGGTCAAAATGTCTGTTTTAGGACGATTTTCGTCAATATATTTATAAGGATGGTCAAAAAGACCGAGCTTATATTTAGCTTCCAGAACCCGTCTTGCGGCCTGGGTCATATCATCTTCGGTCACTTTGCCTTCCTCAAGGGATTTTTTTAAGGTGGTCAGAAAACCTTCCCCCA
>JBDNGW010000717.1:0-3718 GCA_041689735.1 Leeuwenhoekiella sp.
AGTGACCGAATTATAGGCAGTTATTTTGTTCATCAATAAGGCGAAAAACGCAGACATAGCCGTAGCTATGGCGAGTATTTTCAACGCAGTTGCTGGGCAAAAGAACCCATAGAAATGGGCAGGTTATTTCTAAACAGATCCATAGTACGCGGGGCAGCCTTACCCCTATTTCAGAAAAATTGAGGAGCGAGCCTTATATCGTTTGCCAACTTGCCAAAGCCACGCTAAGAAATTCTAAAGTTAATTGGGATAGTTACCTGAACCATTATGATGCCATTCGGGAAAGCATTGCTGCCTGTATACCCGGTTTTTCTGAATATAATAAAAAAGTACGTCAGCCGGGGGGTTTTTACTTACCCAATGCAGCACGTTACAATCAATATGAAACGGAAACCGGTAAGGCCAATTTTAATATCCGTAAAGTAGAACCGCATCCCGTAAAAGAAGGCGAATTTGTGATGATGACCATACGCAGCCACGATCAGTATAACACCACCATTTACGGACTTAATGATCGCTACCGGGGAATTTACAATGAACGACGTGTGATTTTTATGAATGCCAAAGACATAGAGCAATTAGGGCTCAAAGATAAGGATCTGGTAGATTTATTTAACCACCATGATAACAAAGAGCGCAAAGCCCCAAAATTTGTTGTTATTCCCTATAATATCCCACAACAATCTGTAGCCACCTATTTGCCAGAAGCCAATGTGCTCGTACCTATAACCTGTACCTCGGATAAAAGCAACCAACCTACGTCAAAATCTGTAATTATTACGATAAAAAACATGAACCTGTGAAAGAAAATGCTAGCTAAGGAGTGTTTCCGTAATTCGATATACAGCAGATATTGCTTTATATGCAGTAATTTGGTTAGCTAAGAATCTGCCGGCAGAAAGTAGCGAGAAACGCAGGCAGCGCCATATCAAGATGAGTATTAGCAACTTGCCTACTGTGGCCAAGACAAGCGCAGTATACGTATCAAAAAAATAGCAGGAACTCTCAAACTTGTTTGAATACCTGCTTCGAATAGTTTGCGGAGCTTATAAAATTCACTTTTTACGTAACTATTTTAAATGAGAAAAGCCACTTATTAAGTGGCTTTTAAACTTTAACTTCCAAGAATATGGATTAGTCAACAAGTCTTACATTCACAGCATTCAAGCCTTTTCTGCCCATTTCGGTTTCGTATTCAACCTCGTCATCTTCGCGTATTTCGTCAATTAGACCACTTGCATGCACAAAAATTTCTTCACCGGAGTCATTAGGCTTGATAAACCCAAAACCTTTTGCGTTATTAAAAAATTTTACTTTACCTTCTTTCATCTTACTATTATTATTGGTTAATTTATTAAAAAACTTGGTTATAAAATTCATTTTTTGCTATTTCATTAAATTTTTCAAAACTAAAATATAAATTTTTTCGGAATTTATTGTTCATTATATTCTAAAAAACTGTAATTCTAATCTAAAAATAAATAAGTATTACCAAATCTTATATATCAAAGGTAATATTACAATAAAGTTACCGAAACTAGCCAAAAATACTGTTAATCTATTTTTTTCTTATATATAGATTCTTGAAGTTCTGCTAACTGTATTAAGTTTCTAATTCTCAAACTGTTAAATTAATCTTTTCGCAGCTTGTAAACCAGAGTATACTGCTCCTTCCATATAGCCCCCGTAATGCGACGAAGTTTCAGTACCAGAAAACAAAAGTTTTTCGTTCATATACGCCTTCGTGAAGAGTGAATTGCCAAATAATGGCTGCATATTCATCTTATTTATTGGTACTGCCGTATCCAAATCTAAAGACCAGTCTTTCTCCACATAATTTAAATAATCACCTATTTCTGCTCCCAGATAATAGGTTAAATAATTGATTATTTGTTCTTTGCGCTCTTCATGCTTGTAATCCCTTAGCTTTGGATTAATAAAGCCTGCAAGTGCAAATTGATTATTATCATAGTTGTTATGATCATACACCTCTTCAACCGGCGCAATTTGGCTGATAACCATACCAGATTTGCCGCTTTCCCGCCAAAATGGCTTTTTAAAAGTAAGGGCAAACTTAATGGCATCTTCCATCCAAGTGGATGTGGTGCGCATAGCAGTTTGTACGTCGTCCTCTAATTGTGGATGAAAATTAATATTTTCTGCGGCCAGCCGAGGAGGCAAAGTTAATATGACTTTTTCTGCGGCAAACGATCCATTTTCAGTAGTTACTTCAATGTGATCTTCCCGATCAATAAGACCGCTCACCCTTACATTGGTCCGTATTTCTTCTTTGAAACCTTCTGAAAGTTTTTGGATCAAGGCATTTGATCCATTTTTAATCCTATAAGACGGTGGTGCGCTGTTATCTGCCTGAAAATGATGTGGTGGCGACATGCTATTGAAAACCAGTGTACTCTGGCCATAATTATATTGCTGAAAATAGCCAATTTTGAGTTCGTCGAGAAGTGCTTTTAAATATTCATGTTTAAAACCGAACCAGGTCGCACCCATTTCAAGATACTCGTGGGTAGCTGTTTTGTCTGTAAAGATGCGCCCTCCTATCCTCTCGCGAGACTCGAGCATTAAAAATTTGACTTTTTTCTTTCTTAAAGAATAAGCGGCAGTGAGACCAGAAAGTCCGGCGCCAATGATGATTACGGGATACGTCATTATTTTGATAAAATTGAAAAATGCGGCGCTTTTGGGCACCGCATTTGTAAAATATATAATATAAAAACGACCAAAACATTATATTTCAGCTGTTTTTAGCCTTAAAATTCCAAATCAAGCTCGCGGTAAATCTGCATTTGCATGATGTTCACGATTATATAATATTAATTGGAATTTAATTTTACTTTAAGCAAATCTTCGGGAAACCAGCCAACTGGCAGGTTAAAACCCTCAGAAGGATTAGATTTCGATTTTAGGGTAATGATTCGCTTCAATAAATGAAGTATCATAACCACCAAATTTTGTCATATAGCTTTTCAAGGATGTGCCAAAAGCATCCCTAAAACCATCTATCCCGCCAGAACGTAAATAGCGCTTAACACTACCGGGACCTCCCAAATGTGCGGCGGCCAGAATACCGGATTCGGTGACCAATATGCCATTCATTTTCTTGCCGGCAAAGCGTTTAATGTCTTTACGAAGAACCCATTTATTACGCGAGGTATTAGCAATAAATGCTTTCTCCTGTAATACGGGATTGGCCAAAAAGGCTTCGGTATCATGTATACCCAATAATGAAAGCGTGCTTCTCCCGAATTGATATTTACCCATGTAACCAAATTTATTGATAACGGAGTAATCATTTCGGGATTCCTTGAAGCCCAAGGCTTCTTTAAAACCTGCAAACGAACTTCCAGTATCAGCAAAATTGTTGATACTAATGTCACTTGGGCCAATGTCATCTTCTAAGGGAACTGTGTAAGAGAGGTCAAGGCCTTCGGTGGAATATTCTTTAAAATCACCAGGATCTTTTACCGATAAACTCATGGAAACGAGTCCGAATACAGAAGGAACTGCGGCTAATTTAAGTATATTTCTTGTCATATAATTAGTTACGGAAAGCCTGCCAAAGGATCTGTTTAGAAATAACCTGCCCATTTCTATGGGTTCTTTTGCCCAGCAACTGCGTTGAAAATACTCGCCATAGCTACGGCTATGTCTGCGTTTTTCGCCTTGTTGATGAACAAAATAACTGCCTATAATTCGG
>JBDNGW010000718.1:0-9626 GCA_041689735.1 Leeuwenhoekiella sp.
AAATCCGATTATTCCCTTTAGGGCCGGGGAAAAAATGATCTGATTTTCGGCATTTTGTTCTTGCTCCGTCCCTAAAGGGATCCAAAACACCTAAAATCGGATATTTCAACCATAATAGCCATTCTAAACTAGAGCCTTATTCTATTAAAAATTCAGGATAATTTACCCTTCCGAAACTGCGCCCATATATTCGCGGTTCATACGGGCGATATTTTCCAAAGAAATCCCTTTGGGGCATTCTATTTCACAAGCTCCGGTGTTGGTACAGTTTCCAAAACCTTCAAGATCCATCTGGCGCACCATATTTTCAACACGTTCAGAAGCTTCGACTTCACCTTGAGGCAATAAGGCAAACTGAGAGACTTTTGCTGAGGTAAAAAGCATTGCACTTGCATTTGGACAAGCTGCTACACAGGCTCCACAGCCTATACAGGTCGCTGCGTTGAACGACTCATCTGCTTTTTCTTTTTGAATTGGGATCGCGTTGGCATCTACCGTATTTCCAGAGGTGTTTACCGAAATATAACCCCCGGCTTGCTGAATGCGGTCAAAGGCAGAGCGGTCTACGATCAGGTCTTTGACCACTGGGAAAGCCTTTGCCCTGAATGGTTCTACAATTATTGTATCCCCATCCTTAAATTTGCGCATGTGCAATTGGCAGGTGGTAACCATACGATCAGGACCGTGCGGCTCTCCATTGATCTGTAGGTCGCAGCTACCGCAAATACCCTCGCGGCAATCATGGTCAAATTCTACTGGAATCTCCCCTTTATTGATTAAATCTTCATTGAGCATGTCCAGCATTTCAAGGAAAGACATGTCTCCATCTATACCGTCTACATTGTAAGTCTTCATGCCACCTTTGGCTTTGGGACCTTCCTGACGCCATATTTTTAGTGTGAGTTTCATAGCTTGTTTTTATTTTCAAATTTTTTCTTTGTGGACTTTCTGCTTTATTACAATATCATTATTTAATGCTTTAGCTAAGTCTCTATATTCTTTTGATCTTTTGACAAGATCAGGTTTTGGAAATTTCGATACTACTAGTCTTGCTTTCGAATCTAACTTTTTGAAACACTTGTTTGTTTCATTATAAGTTGAGAGAATTTGTTTTATTCCTTTAGCGACTTCTGAACCTTTTAATTCAATGTAGAAAATACTATCCTCAGTTACAAATTCAAAATCACATTTTGAGTCATTTTGTCTATTTTTATAAACACAATGTTCAAAATCAATTATTCTAAATTTTTTTCGGTTTTTATTTTCTATTAGTAGTCTAGAATTGCCTCCTTTTCTATCAGAAAAAGTATGTTCTAGTTTTTGATGATTTTCACAACATTCTTCTACTGTTTTACAGATCATCTAATCAATTTTGCATAGCTACATCAAGAGCTAATAACTGGTCATATTCTGAATTTATAGATTTAGAAACGCTGTCGATGTAATCTTTGTCAATCAGAGCTTCATCTCGTTGTAAAATATCTCTGTGCACTCCGTTACCTAGATAATAGACGTTTACATCTTTTTGATCTATCCAATATTTCTTGTCGATAATCTTACCAACCTCTTCTTTTAACTCCCCTTGGTTTCTATTTGCCATTTTATGAGCATACATTAAATTTTCAAGTGAAGTCAAAATATATGGACTATGCGTTGGGATTAAAAAGGTATTATCAAAACTATTTATAGATCCAACTAAAAATTCGACCAACTTTTTTTGTGCTTTGGGGAAAAGGTTTATCTCCGGTTCTTCAACGATAAAAGTTTTGCTTCTTTTTTCAAACAGACTATAGTATTTCACACATAAGATAATGGGCAATGATGATTTAAAACCGCTAGCCCCTTGAGCTAATTTGTAAAACTTATCTTGATCCTTCAACTTAAAATAGCCTTCACCATTTACATTTTTATATGTTATTCCCAATGGTTCAATTTCAGTTTCACTTTTAAAGTTTCTTGCGATTTGATCGAGCTTGGCAAATTGATTAAATAAGGAATCAGAAAGGTTCTGAATAGACGACTTTCCCAACGAGAATATAGACTGCAAACCTCTTTCAGTAGGAAAATAAAATGGATTGTTCATTACAGATTTAACATCTGTAGCGAGAAAGGAGTGTGGAATATTCCAATATGTACGATCCGGAAAAATTTTACCGTTCCTAGGTCTTAAAATATTATAGCTTTTGACTAATAGTTTAAATGGCTTGGATTCAGGATTTAACACAGGAGTAAAGGCGGGTCTATTTTTTTCTCCCCAATGAACATCTCTGTATTTTATTTCCAGTTTATAATCTTTATTTTTATAAAATATATAACTTTTTGAATTTTCAAAATCATTCAGGCCCCAGTCATTTAATGCGGAAGCTACAAAAGCACTATCTCCTTGGTCATTAATGGCTAAATGTAAAGACTCTTCTGTTATATAAGAAAAGTACCTACAAATCGCCAAAACCTTAGCAACCGTGCTTTTTCCACTGGCCTGCTCACCAATTAACACGGTAATTTTACCCAAATCTAAATCAACTGATTTAATAGGGCCAAAATTCTTTATGATCAGCTTTTCTTTCATCTTCAATCTAGGATCTTTTTTTAAATCAGGCTTAAACCTACAAGTAAAACCTAGGGCAAACTGCCTTTGCCGGCGGTGCCTTGCAGGTTTTAAACAATCAATAATTACTTATAACTTCTAGTCTTCACTTCGATATTCTCAAAAGTCAATTCTTCTTTATGTAATTGGGATTCCCTTGGATTTTTATTATATTCCCAAGCAGAAACAAACTGGAAGTTTTCATCATCGCGTAAAGCTTCTCCGTCTTCAGTCTGGTATTCTTCCCTAAAGTGACCACCGCAAGATTCATTCCGCGTCAGTGCATCTTTGGCAAAAAGCTCCCCAAGTTCAAGAAAATCGGCTACACGGCCTGCTTTTTCGAGCTCGGCATTTTTTGTGTCAGCTGATCCGGGAACACGTACATTTTCCCAGAAATCTTTCCGAAGCGCGGCTATTTCATCCATCGCTTCTTCCAGTTCTATGGCATTACGGGACATACCGCATTTGTTCCACATGATCTTACCGAGTTTCTTGTGATAATAATCAACAGAGTGTTTTCTACCGGCATTCATTAATTTATCAAGCCGCTCGCGCACATCTTTTTCAGTCTGGTCAAACTCTGGCGAATCTGTAGGAATCGCTCCCGTACGAATATCCTGTGATAGATAATCACCTATAGTATAAGGAAGTACAAAATACCCATCTGCGAGTCCCTGCATAAGTGCCGAAGCACCTAAACGGTTGGCGCCGTGGTCTGAGAAATTGGCCTCACCCGCCGCATAGCAACCGGGAATTGTTGTCTGTAAATTGTAATCTACCCAAAGCCCACCCATGGTGTAATGCACTGCGGGATAGATCATCATTGGCGTTTTATATGGATTTTGATCTACAATTTTTTCATACATCTGAAACAGGTTGCCATATTTGGCTTCCACTTCGGCCTCGCCCAAATTCCTGATTTCTGCATCTGTAGCATCATCCATACCAGAGCTGAACGCTTTTTCTTTTCCATAGCGGGTAAAAGCATTTTCAAAATCCAGATAAACAGCTTCCCCCGTTTTATTTACGCCAAAACCGGCATCGCAACGTTCTTTTGCGGCCCGTGAAGCCACATCACGCGGCACCAGGTTACCAAAGGCAGGATATCGACGCTCTAGGTAATAATCGCGATCTTCCTCTTTGATTTCGGTGGGTTTCAATTTGCCGGAGCGTACTGCTTCGGCATCTTCTTTTTTCTTGGGAACCCAGATCCGACCGTCATTTCGTAAAGATTCAGACATCAAGGTCAATTTAGACTGATGATCTCCGGAAACTGGAATGCAAGTAGGATGAATCTGCGTGTAGCAAGGATTTGCAAAGTAAGCACCACGGCGGTGCGTACGCCAAGCGGCCATTACGTTACTGCCCATCGCATTTGTGGAAAGGTAAAAAACATTACCATAACCCCCGGAAGCGATCACCACTGCATGCGCGGAATGTCTTTCAATATCGCCGCTTACAAGATCACGGGCAATAATGCCACGGGCTTTGCCGTCTACCAGAACAAGATCAAGCATCTCATGGCGGTTAAAGGCCTGTATTTTTCCGCGGTTAATCTGGCGGTTCATAGCAGAATAAGCGCCCAGCAACAACTGCTGACCAGTTTGTCCTTTGGCATAAAACGTACGTGAAACGAGTACTCCACCGAAGGAACGGTTATCTAACAGCCCACCATATTCACGTGCGAAGGGAACGCCTTGTGCCACGCACTGATCAATAATATTTGAGGAAACCTGCGCCAAGCGATATACATTCTCTTCACGAGAGCGGTAATCGCCACCTTTTACGGTGTCATAAAACAGGCGATAGTTAGAGTCTCCATCCCCTTGATAGTTTTTTGAAGCATTGATCCCACCCTGAGCGGCAATGGAATGTGCGCGTCGTGGAGAATCCTGGTAGCAGAATGTTTTTACATTATAGCCTAGTTCGGCAAGTGTTGCGGCAGCACTGCCACCGGCAAGACCAGTGCCTACAACGATAATATCAATATTACGCTTGTTAGCCGGGTTTACCAGGTTAATGTCATTTTTATGTTGTGTCCACTTATCTTTAAGTGGCCCTTCGGGCATAGGTGAATCTAGTATGGACATAATTTAATTTTGAAAGTGAAGGTAAATGGCAATAAATACAAATCCTGCCGGGATGGCTACAGCATAAACTAAAGTAGCCGTTCTTAGACCTTTAGAGTATTTATTATTAAAGCCGATAGATTGAAATGTAGAGGAAAAACCATGCCAAAGGTGCATTGCCAACAGCACAAATGCAAGGGAATATAAACCGGTACGTATAGGGCTTTCAAATTTCGCGACCAGTTCAGGATAATAGCGCTCGGCTTCATTATTGGGTTGCCCTTCTATATATTTATGAATTAATTCCGGAATCCAGAAATCATAAAAATGCAAACCTAAAAAGGCGAGGATGGCTAGCCCAGAAATGATCATGTTGCGCGAAACCCAGGTGGAGTTCTTGTTTCCCTTAAAACTTACATATTTTATACCGCGGGCATTTCGGTTCCTGTATTCCAGGATAAAGCCCATTACAAAGTGAAATACAACGGCAAAGATCAATATAGGCTGAAGGATGGCCTGCACCAGAAAATTGGATCCCATAAAATGAGACCAGGAATTAAAGGTTTCTGGACTGAAAGTCGCGGTAATGTTGATGGTAAAATGTTGCGTTAAAAAAACGATTAAAAACAAAGCGGAAAGTGCCATAGAGAACTTTCGGGCAACTGAAGAGGAAATAATTCCCATTTATGATATGATTTTTAATTTAATTGTACAAAAATACGGCGCCGACGGCTGTTTCACAAACTTTCAGCTACCTTTTGCAATTTGCATAAGTAAGCGCGCAGAATGTTTAAGCCTATCGGCGAAAACGCTTGCGTAGTAATTGAATGTTTAAACAAATGCAAGCGCACGTTTGCAACGAGTGGCTAGCGCTCGTTTGCTACGAGTGACTACAAGAAACCTACAGGATCAATTTCAAATGCGGCTTCCATATCTGCCATATTTCTGGCACTGCTGTATTTCCAGTCAGTAGGATCTTTTACGAAGCCGGCCACTACGGGGTTTTTATGAATGTAATTTATTTTCTGCGTGATTACTTTTTCGCTCCATAATTCAACAGGTTGGTTATTATGCTGCCAAAATTTATAATTTTTAACGTTAGTGGCTTTTGCCCCTGCTCTTTTCAACATCCATAAGATCCATTCTTTTCGGCTTTCCTGGGGATTGTCTGCGATTGCCTTAATAAGAGCTTTGGCAGTATGTTTCTTATAGTCACGCAATAAACCGGTCGGGTTATTATTAGTGGAGCGAAATATGAAATGAACATGATTGGGCATAAAACAATACGCGTACAGTTCCATTCCTTTTTCAGTACGGCAATAATTTATACTGTCCGCTAGAATATCAAAATATACTTGTCGGGTAAATATATTGATCCAGTTTACGGTAGCAAAACTTACAAAGTACGGAGCAGCTGAATTATGAAATTTGTATTTTCTACTCATGAATATGTTTTAGGCACTCGTTGCAAACGAACGCCTTGCACTCGTTGCAAACGAGCGCCAGCGCGTTTGTTTATATTTTGACTTCTTTGATAACAAGTTTTGTTTTTGCAAATTTTCCATCAATGGAAAGGGTAATAATATAATTTCCAGCAGGTAAATAATACGAATTATTATCAGCTTTAGCGATTTTTAGCCCTTTTTTGCCATTTTCAAGCAGTTTTTTGCCGTTTTCTGATATGGAAAGGTCATAATCTACATAATTATAACCTTTTGTGGCAGTAACTTTCCATTGTTTGATTTCCCGATCACTTTCAGATTTCAAAGTGACGAGTGCATTACCGGTTTCAGGAGAAAAGAAAACCAGTTCGGCAGTTGGCACATTGGTTTCGCCCCACGTGCGTTTACTGCCCCAGCGTGAGGAAAACTGCGTTTCTTTAATGTCAAAAAGCTGTAAGGATTCCATATCTTTTGTAGCTTCAAACGGTTCTATATCTGCAAGGTAAATGCTTCGGCCATGTGTGGCAATAAGCAGTTCTTTTTCTTCAGACTGAATGGCCAAATCGTGTACCGCAACAGCGGGCAGATTTTTACCGAACAGCTCCCAAGTCGCACCAGAATCCATTGAAATATAAGCGCCATTATCTGTTCCCAGATATAAAATATTTTCTTTTGCCGGATCTTCAATGATCACATTTACGGGAGAAAGTGGCAAATTGCCCGCAATCGCTTCCCAGTTTTTCCCATAATTGTCGCTTTTGTAGACGTAAGGCGTAAAATCGTCCCAGCGGTAACCGTTCAGTGCGAGGTAAACGCGTTCTTTTTTGTGCTGCGATGCAACCACGCTGCTCACCCATAAATCTACGGGCAGATCTTCCGATAAAAGCGTCCAGTTGGCACCGCCGTCTTTGGTCCTTTGCACAAGTCCGTCATCACTACCAGTATAAATTAGGCCAAACTGGAACGGCGATTCACTGATGCTTGCAAGTGTCCCGTAAACTACATTACCTTTTTTTGCCCCTTTGGTAAGGTCTTCTGAAATCGCTTCCCAAGAATCGCCCTGATCAAACGAACGCATCAATTTATTGGCTCCCAAATATAAAATATCCTGATTGTGGGAAGAAAGTAAAATGGGCGTTTCCCAGTTGAAACGGTACGGCGTTTTACCCAGTTGATGTTTCGGTTGAATATACGTCTGCGCATCTTTTTCCCGGTCAAGTCGGAAATAATTGCCGAACTGAAACCCGGTATATACGATATTGGGATTTCGAGAATCCACCTGAACCTGCATGCCGTCGCTACCCATAATACTTTTCCAAGGGTATTCGCCACTCGCTTCCCAACCTTTGTCTTGACGTGCAGTATGATCGCCCACCCAGACACCATTATCTTGAAGTCCGCCATACACTTTGTAGGGTTTCTGATTATCTACTGCAATGTCATAAAACTGACCTAAAGCTTCCGCGTTGTTTTTGCTCCAGGTTGCGCCGTCGTCGTAAGTGATGTTCACGCCACCGTCGTTCCCATTGATAAGATGGCTTGGCATTTTTGGATCTATCCATAGCGCGTGGTGGTCTGAATGCACATTTTCCGCATCTATGGATTCCCAAGTTTTCCCAGCATCTGCCGACTTAATAATAGGAACGCCACCTATATAAATTTTTTCTTTGTTGGAAGGGTCTACGCGAATCCAGGCAAAGTAGTATCCGTAGCTGTAAAAAACGTCTTCAATAAAATCTACGTTCATTTTTTTCCAGTTGGCACCGCCGTTATCACTACGGTAAACCTCAGCGCCTATAACAGGCGTGTCAAAGAGATCGCTATTGGAATCTTCAAGATATTTGGCAAGGTCTGTCGGTTTAATATCGCCGGCCTTCACCATTTTTTTGACGCTTTTACCATCATATTTTTTATCAAAATTATTTCCGCGTAAAAAAGCATCCAGGGTTTTATCATCCAGATTCATAAAAGCATCCATAGTTATATCCTGAAAACTTGCTTTGGTTAAGCCTTCTTTTTTATCTTTTTCGGTCGCTTTTCGATGGTTTTGATTATCGAGCACGGCGTAGATTGTTTTGGAGTCAAAAGCGGCTAGACCTATGCGTCCCACTCCCTCACTGGTAGGGAAACCGCTATTTTCTGTAGAAATCAGCTCCCAGATGGTCCCACCATCGGTACTTTTATAAATCCCGGAATATTTGCCGCTGCCCTTAAAATCCCATGCTTTTCTATTTTTTTGCCATGTCGTAGCAAATAAAGTTTCTGGTGTTCCCGGTGCCCGCACAAGATCTATAATACCGGTTTCATCGCCTATAAAAAGGGTTTTGGTCCAGGTTTCGCCACCGTCGGCGGTTTTATAAATACCACGTTCCCTATTGGGCGAGTACAGATGTCCGGTCACCGCCACGACGACCTCATTTGGATTCTTCGGATTGATACTAATGGGACCAAAATGGTGCGCATCAGCCAATCCTTTATTTTCCCAGTTTTTGCCGCCATCGGTAGATTTTAAAATACCGATGCCCGCATAGGAAGAGCGCGAGGCATTGTTCTCACCAGTACCCACCCAGATGGTGCCGGACTCCCAATCTACAGCGATCGTGCCCACATTTTGTGTGGGCGCATTATCGAGAATGGGAGTAAAGGTGGTCCCATTATTTTTGGTGTACCAGACGCCGCCAGAAGCGTAACCCACATAAAATTCAGCTGAATTTTTTGGATTTACAGCCAGGTCAACGACCCTTCCGCTCATAATACTGGGGCCGATATTCTTAAAAGGAACGTTTTTGACCAGTGAATTTTCGGCCTTTTTCTGAAGGTTTTGAGTTGCTTCCTGAAGGTTTTCGCCAGATGTGGCGGGCTGTTGCGCTTCCGCGAAAGTGAAAGTGAACAAAGCAATAAAAAGTAGGGATGCTGTGAATTTCATGTAAAAGTAGATTTGCTGCTAGAAAACGTACAAATTAGAGATAAATTTCGTGTTTTTGAAGAGAGACGGTGAAAAAGGAGCTTAATTAGAAAATCGTAAATTTAAAAATATGACAACATTTTTTATTGAAAATGGTTATCGCTTTTTCTTTTATAATAATGATCATGAGCCTTTACATCTTAATATATAAAAAGATGGGAAAACAGCAAAATTCAATATTAAGCCTTTGATTTTGGTAAAATCTACTAGATTCAACGCATTAGAAATGAAAGAAATTCGTAATTTAGTAGTAGGTGAAAAAATTTAATACTTAAAAAGTGGTATGAATTCTTCAACGATCAATAAATCTTTTCAAGCAGAAAAAGTACGCGTGACCGCCGTTAAGATTACTGTTATCCTTTATGATAGACGAGAGATTACCGTTCCGCTGGAATGGTCTCCCAAATTAAAAAATGCCTCATACAATAGTCCGTTAAGTTTAGGTTTAAAATACTGAACATCAATAAAATAAGTTAAAAATAATTGCATCAAAAATAGGACAACTCCCTGATTATCATTATATTAGTTGTTTACCAAAGCAGCTAAAATATGATGCTCAGAGA
>JBDNGW010000719.1:0-2472 GCA_041689735.1 Leeuwenhoekiella sp.
CCGAATTATAGGCAGTTATTTTGTTCATCAACAAGGCGAAAAACGCAGACATAGCCGTAGCTATGGCGAGTATTTTCAACGCAGTTGCTGGGCAAAAGAACCCATAGAAATGGGCAGGTTATTTCTAAACAGATCCTTAGCGCCTAACCATGAATAAAGAAGAGTTGAAAAAAGCGATTGTAGAAGAAATGGAACAGTGCGATAATAAAGATGTGTTACTTGATGTCCTGTTGAAATTTTATCCTCATTCAGAAGTTGAGGAGATCGAAAATTCAGTAGAAGAAACTGAGGCCTCTTATGCTGCAAGTAATGCTTTTAAATTGCCGAATGGAAATTAAAGGAAATCAAAGAAGATAGTGAAAAGTTGAAGCGAGGAGAGTTACAATTACTTGATTGGGATGATGTTGAAGCGAGTATTAGACAAGAATATGGTCTATAAAATAAAACTAACCAATACAGCAAAACTTGGACTTAAAGAAGCTACGGTCTATTACAAGAAAGGGTATTCTAAAATTGCCCGGCTTTTTCTTTCTGAATTGGTATAATATTCAAGGACATTCAATCGATCCTTTGCACTATCCTATAATTGGAAAAGGTTTGAGACAAGTTCCTGTCAAAAAATTTCCCTATGTGATCGTGTATGAAATCATATCCAGTATTATAGTCGTTCATTCCATTTTCCACACAAGCAGAAATCATAACCAAAAACCAATTTAAACATGCAAAGAATTACTAAAAACCTTCTTATTTTACTTGTTTTTTTCGCTTTCGCAAAAGCGGAAAAAGTCCAGGCGCAATCTTTTGATGACTCCTTATATTCCGCTTTGGAATACCGATTAATTGGTCCTTTCCGCGGTGGCAGGAGTGCCGCAGTAACCGGTGTTCCGGGAAATCCTGACCTGTATTATTTTGGTGCGGCCGGCGGCGGTGTTTGGCGTACTACAAATGGCGGAAGAGAGTGGGAAAACATTTCCGATGGATATTTTGGCGGGAGCATTGGTGCCGTTGAGGTAGCACCCAGTGACCATAATATCATTTATGTGGGCGGTGGCGAAGAGACGTTACGCGGCAATGTTTCCTCGGGATATGGTGCCTATAAATCGATAGACGCCGGTAAAACCTGGGAGCATATTGGGCTTGAGAATAGCAGGCATATTCCGCAGATGCGCGTACATCCTACAAATCCTGATATCGTTTACGCAGCGGTTTTGGGCGATATCTACAAACCTACAGAAGATCGGGGTGTTTATAAATCAATTGATGGTGGTAAGAACTGGAAAAGGATACTTTTTGCCAATGAAAATTCTGGTGCAGTAGATCTCACGTTTGATCCTAACAATCCTCGGGTTTTGTACGCTTCCACTTGGAATGTGAACCGCACGCCCTACAGTTTAAGTAGTGGTGGTCCCGGTTCAGCACTTTGGAAAAGCACGGATAGCGGTAAAAACTGGATAGAAATTTCAAAAAACGAAGGCTTTCCACAGGATACTTTGGGGATCATTGGCGTTACCGTTTCGCCCGTAAATTCAGAGCGCGTTTGGGCCATTGTGGAAAATAAAGAAAAGGGCGGACTTTACCGCAGCGATGATGCTGGTAAAACATGGGAGCTTATCAACACAGACCGAAGCCTGCAGCAGCGCGCTTGGTATTACATGCGTGTATATGCTGATACGCAGGATGAAAATACGGTGTATGTGCTCAATGTGAGCTATCATAAGAGTACTGATGGCGGTAAGACATTTGAGTCCTTTGATGCGCCCCACGGTGATCACCACGATTTATGGATCGCTCCCGAGGATTCCAAACGTATGATCATGGCAGACGGCGGCGGCGCTCAGGTGACCTATGACGGCGGTGAGACCTGGAGTACTTATTACAACCAGCCCACTGCGCAGTTTTACCGCGTCACAACAGATAATAGTTTCCCGTATCGTATTTATACGGCACAGCAGGACAATTCTACCGTGCGCATTCAGCACCGCAGCGATGGATACTCCATAGGGGAAGAAGATTGGGAACCTACCGCTGGTGGCGAAAGTGCTCATATCGCAGTAGATCCAGAAAATCCCGAGATCGTTTATGGTGGTAGTTATGACGGTTTTCTCACACGGGTAAATCATGCCAAAAACACGGTGCGCTCTGTTTCGGTCTGGCCAGATAATCCAATGGGACACGGTGCGGAAGATATGAAATACCGCTTTCAGTGGAATTTCCCCATTATGTTTTCAAAACATGATCCCAATAAGCTGTACACCTTTTCAAACCACGTGCATTTGACCACAAACGAAGGCCAAAGTTGGGAGGTAATCAGTCCAGATTTGACCAGAAATGATTCTACTACGCTGAAATCGTCTGGCGGGCCGATCACGCAAGACAACACTTCTGTAGAATATTACGGAACAATCTTCGCTGCAAATGAGAGTCCGCTGCAGGAAGGACTCATTTGGGTAGGCAGTGACGACGGACTTATAC
>JBDNGW010000720.1:0-1245 GCA_041689735.1 Leeuwenhoekiella sp.
CTGAATTATAGGCAGTTATTTTGTTTGACCACAAGGCGAAAAACGCAGGCATAGCCGTAGCTATGACGAGTATTTTCAACGCAGTAGGCAAGCAAAAGAACACGTAGCAACGGGCAGGTTATTTCTATACAGATCCTAAATTTGCGCTTGCTTCTGAACAAAAAGAGGGCAATGCAAATTTTTATGAACTTGATAAAGATCTTAATAGTGCTCCACAATCTGCAAAAATTCCGAGAGAGGAAGAATTTTAATAAAAACTGAGATTAGGGCGTTTATTTACCTGAACTAAACTCCAAAGACTCTAAAATAAGGTAGATTAGAAATTATTCTCCTTTATTTTTAGAGCGTTTTTATCTAAATAAAAAGTCGCCAAAAACTGAATATTTAGAAATTTATTAAAGAAATTTTATGGGGAACAAAAAGGATCAGTTGAGTCCCGTTGCAGTGTGGGCTCTCGCCGCCGGAGGTATGGTAGGTGGTGGGATTTATACAGTGCTGGGGGTGGTTATTGCAGTAGCCGGTGAATGGTCTTGGTTATCTTTTTTGATCATCGGTGTTCTTGCAATGACATCGGCGTATAGTTACGTTTTTCTGGCGAATAGGTTCAACCAGAAAGGAGGTGCTTTTGCCTTTCTGGAAAAGGTAAAAGATACAAACCTGGCCGGTAATATAAGCTGGCTGTTGATTTTGGGCTATATTTTTACCATTTCAGTATATGCTTTTGCCTTTGGTCATTATGTTTCCTTTGCCTTTAATGGAAGCCCCATGACCACGCGCGTGCTTGCTGTTTTCATCGTGATTGTACTTATTGGCCTAAATCTGGCAGGTGTAGGCAAACTTACAAAAGTGGAAATTGCCATAGTAAGCGTTAATTTACTGGCTCTTCTAGGATTAAGTGTTTATGGTCTGACAAACTGGGATAAAACCCAGCTTATAGCTGGTATAGAACCTAAACCTATGTATTCCAGTCTTGTGGGGGGCGCGGCGATCTTTATGGCGTATGAAGGTTTTCAGTTACTTACCTATGAATATGACAAAATAAAGAATGCCAAAAAGAATTTCATGCCTGTTTTGATTAGTGCAGTAATTTTTGTGGTGATTTTGTACATAGGATCTGTTTAGAAATAACCTGCCCATTTCTATGGGTTCTTTTGCCCAGCAACTGCGCCTGCCTTTGCCGGTAGGCAGGTTGAAAATACTCGCCATAGCTACGGCTATGTCTGCGTTTTTCGCCTTGTTGATGAA
>JBDNGW010000721.1:0-3482 GCA_041689735.1 Leeuwenhoekiella sp.
CGAGCGCCCAACTCACTTTAGAGGCAGGTAAAATTGTGACCCGTACCATAAAGCAGACGCTCAGGCTCCAATTTGATTATCCCTTAATGAATGTTGTGATGCGTATAATAAAAGAACAAAATCTTAAAATCAAAGACCAGTTCATGCATTTAGACTGCATCATTGATCTAGAAATAAGAGAAGCAAAAATATCAAAGATCAAGCAACGTTTTGAGACCGTACATGGCATTCAGACAACTGTTCCCAAGGCTTAAAGCGACCCCTCTTTAAGACGGTCCAAAATGGGTTTTGGGCAGCGTATGGGTCGGCGCGTTTTGACATCCATAAAGACCAAGGTGCTTTGTGCGGAAGTGATCAATTTCTGGTCGCTGTTGAGGATTTTATAATTAAAAATTATACGTGCGCCGGGCATACTGGCGAGTCTGGTTTCAACCGTCAAGATATCATCAAAATAGGCAGGGTGGTTAAAGGAAAAATTTATTTCGTAAACCGGTAACGTAACCCCTTGAGCCTCTAACTTTTTATATGAAAAACCAATGTTTTCAAGCCATTCAAGTCTGGCGAGTTCTAGGTAAGAAGCATAGTTGCCATGATGTACGACACCCATTTGATCAGTTTCTGCGTAGCGGACTTTTAATGTAGATATATAGGTAAACATAGGTTTATAATCAATTAAAAATTAGGTTTGAAAAAGTATAAGGAGTATGCACAAAAAATACAGCAAATGCAACCCTTATTTTTTTTTTATTTACATATTTTGTTCACATATTTGCCTCGCATTGAAGGAAGGAATGTATCCCTTACATTTTCATTTTTCAAGGCTTCTATAATAAAAAACAACAACTTAAAACCTAACCCCCACCATGAGTATGACTGCGCAGACAGTTTGGGATAATTGCCTCCTTTTTATAGGTGACAATATCACAAAGCAGGCTTACAAAACCTGGTTTGAGCCTATCAAGGCCGTAAAACTCACAGACAATGCCCTAAGTATACAGGTGCCCAGCAAATTTTTTTATGAATGGCTGGAAGAGCACTATGTAAAATTACTTAAAGTATCCTTAACAAAAGAACTCGGTGAGACCGCAAAGCTCGTTTATGTGATTAGGATGGAAAACACTTATGGCAACAAGCAGCCCTTTACCGAAAAAATTCCCAGCTCCAACCGGGCAAACTCTTACAAATCTCAGGATGTAGACGCCCCTTTAAAGAACAAAAACCCAGAACTTAGGAACCCTTTTGTAATTCCAGGCATCCGTAATCTACAGATTGAGTCTCAGCTCAATCCCAATTATAATTTTGACAATTTTCTGGAAGGCGATTCCAACAGGCTCGCGCGCTCTGCCGGTATCGCGGTGGCCAATAAACCTGGTGGTACTTCCTTTAATCCACTGCTTATTTTTGGCGGTGTAGGTCTAGGTAAAACACATCTTGCCCATGCCATAGGCGTACAGATCAAAGATAAATATCCCGATAAGACCGTGCTGTATATATCGGCTGAAAAGTTTACCCAACAATATATTGAGAGCGTAAAAAAGAACAATCGTAACGATTTTATACATTTTTACCAGGTTATTGATGTACTGCTCGTTGATGACATCCAGTTCCTTTCTGGAAAGGCGGGAACGCAAGATGTGTTTTTCCATATCTTTAACCACCTGCACCAGAACGGAAAACAGGTCGTGCTTACCAGTGATAAAGCACCGGTAGATATGCAGGATATTGAGCAGCGCCTGCTTTCCCGTTTTAAATGGGGCCTTTCGGCGGAACTACAGACGCCCGGTTTTGAAACCCGCGTAAGTATTATCAAGAACAAGCTGTATCAGGACGGTGTGGAAATGCCCGAGGAAATTGTGGAGTTCTTGGCAAATAATATAAAAACCAACATCCGGGAGTTGGAAGGTGCGATCATCTCGCTCATCGCCCACTCCTCTTATGACCGAAAGGAAATAACGCTCGATCTGGCCAGAAAAATCGTTGAAAACTACGTAAAACATACTAAAAAGGAAGTTTCCATAGAATATATTCAAAAAGTAGTGAGTGATTACTTTCAGATGGATGTGGAAACCTTGCAGTCTAAAACCAGAAAACGGCATATCGTACAGGCGCGCCAGCTTGCCATGTTTTTTGCCAAGCGACTCACAAAGGCCTCGCTTGCCAGCATTGGCTCACAGATAGGCAAGCGCGACCACGCTACCGTACTTCATGCCTGTAAAACGGTTGATAACCTTTCTACAACCGATAAGCAATTTCGTAAATATGTGGAAGACCTTACTAAAAAACTGAACGGTTAAATTATCGTAGCTTGGAGTATTTTTTAACCATAAACGGTTAAAATATATCCTAATATGGTTAAAAACAGGTATAAATCAGCAAATTTTCACCCTAAATGAAAACAAATATACTTATGGTTTGCTTAGGCAATATTTGCAGATCGCCCCTGGCGGAAGGCTTATTGAGGTCAAAACTTGATGGGGATAAGTTTGTTGTTGATTCCGCAGGAACCGGGCATTGGCATGTGGGGAAAGGTCCAGATCCTCGAAGTATAAAAGTTGCCAGTGCCCATAAACTGGATATTTCTAAACAGCGCGGCACGCTTTTTAAACGGGAATTCTTGGAGCAATATGATCACATTTTTGTAATGGATCAATCCAACTATCTAGATGTCAACGCAATGGCCCGTAGTGAGGAAGAACGTGCCAAAGTGCAACTTATTCTTGAGGAGCTTTTTCCCAAGGAACAGGTTGATGTCCCCGATCCGTATACGGGAGGTAATCAAGGCTTTGAAAATGTCTACCGAATGCTAGATGAAGCGACCGATAAAATTGCCAATCGCCTTTCGCATAATAATATATCATTATAATATTATTTCCGATCAAAGATCAAAGAAAAAAGACCAAAGAACAAAGACCGCTTCGCTGAAAGATTAAAGATCCAACTATTTGATATTTAGTAAAAATTGTTGGTATCCACATTTGAAATAATTCTTGCATGTTTGTCCGCTCAAACACCTAGATAGGTTTTTGTCATGCTGAGCGCAGTCGAAGCATCGATAAATAGCATCTCGACTGCGCTTGCCGGCAGGCTCGATGTGACATAAAACACATCACATTTCCTATTTAGGGGTAATTACGGATATAAAATAATATTATTTCCGATCAAAGACCGCTTGTTGAAAGACCAATGATCTAACTATTTAACATTCAGTAAAAACTGTTGATATTCCCATTTGAAAAAGTTCTTGTTTTGTAAATTATAAAAAACAATCCATAAAACACTGGAACATGATTTGTTTGTTATTAATTGTTAAGTTTCTCAAGGTTTTATAAAAGTCATATCAAACCTAACATCCGCAAGTGATGTTAATAAGAAAGTGGAAAAGTCAATAAAACCAGAGTCTTAAAGCCTTTTCCCTTTCAAATATTTTCACCAATTTAGGTGAAAATATCCTTGCAGATGAAAATTACACTTTCTTCCGATAA
>JBDNGW010000722.1:0-6254 GCA_041689735.1 Leeuwenhoekiella sp.
CAGAAATAAAGTGACCGAATTATAGTCAGTTATTTTGTTCATCAACAAGGCGAAAAACGCAGACATAGCCGTAGCTATGGCGAGTATTTTCAACGCAGTTGCTGGGCAAAAGAACCCATAGAAATGGGCAGGTTATTTCTAGACAGATCCTAAAAGCAATACCAATGAAAAACATCTACACCCTACTTACACTATTATCTTTAATTACAACAGTTTCCGCGCAAGACATCTATTTACACTGCGGGAAACTCATTGATACCGAAAGCGGAAAAATACTGTCGGACAAAACGATCGTTATTTCCGGAGAAAAAATTAAGGAAGTCCTTAATGGTTACGCTTCAGCGAAAAGCGATCAGGATACGGTTATAGACCTCAAAAACAAGACCGTCATGCCCGGGCTCATTGATATGCACGTGCACATTGAAGGGGAAACTAATCCCAACCGTTACTTGGAAACGTTCACTTTAAACGACGCAGATGTCGCCTATAATGCACAGGCTATTGCAAAAAGAACGTTAATGGCCGGTTTTACGACCGTTCGCGATCTGGGTGGCAGCGGTGTAAATGTATCCTTGCGCAATGCGATCAACGCCGGTAAAGTAGTTGGCCCACGTATTTACACGGCCGAAAAAACAATAGGTTCCACCGGCGGCCATGCAGATCCCACCAATGGATACAGCAATGAACTCATGGGCGATCCTGGCCCAAAGGAAGGGGTCGTAAACAGTGTGGATGATGCCCGCAAAGCAGTCCGCCAGCGTTATAAAAACGGTTCCGACTGGATCAAGATCACCGCAACCGGCGGTGTGCTGAGCGTAGCAAAAAACGGCCAGAACCCACAATTTACCGAAGAAGAAATCAAAGCTATCACCACCACTGCAGCAGATTATGGCATGCAAGTGGCAGCACATGCACACGGCGATGAGGGAATGCAGAGGGCAATAAAAAACGGCGTTAAAACCATAGAACACGGCACCCTGATGAGTGAGGAAACCATGGATCTAATGAAAAAGTACGACGCCTATTACGTACCTACCTTAAGCGCGGGAAAATATGTAGCCGAAAAAGCTAAAATAGAAGGTTTCTATCCAAAAATCATCGTTCCCAAAGCCTTGGCCATTGGCCCCCAACTTCAGAAAACCTTTGCTAAAGCGTACAAGAAAAGTGTTGCAATCGCTTTTGGAACCGATGCCGGTGTATTCCCGCACGGAGAAAATGCAAAGGAATTTGGATATATGGTGGAAGCTGGAATGCCCGCCATGGAAAGCCTGCAGAGCGCTACGATCACCAGCGCAAAACTTTTACGCGCTGATGATAGTCTAGGCGAAATCAAAGCTGGATTTATGGCAGATATCATAGCTGTCAATGCAGATCCTACTCAAGATATCAACACGATGAACGAGGTCGCTTTTGTAATGAAAAATGGCGTGATCTATAAAAACAAATAGGTTTTATAACCACTCCACCTTGTCGGTCAAGTTCTCCCGCTTTCCGGTGTTCGGCTCTTCGTTATGATGTCCCAAAAAGAAAAAGCCCAGGCATTTTTCGCCTTCGGCCATATCAAAAAAGCGGTGCATTTGATCTTTGGATCCTGGCGAACTCCAGTAACCGCCCAGTCCTATTGCAGTTACCATTAGCCATATATTCTGCACTGCCATTGCGACCGAAGCAACTTCTTCCCATTCTGGAATGCGTTCTTTGGGATCGCGCTGCATGCAAATAGCAATAACCGCGGAGGCTTTATCGATCTTAGCGCGCGTTTTTTTGGTTTTTTCATCGCTTTGCTCCTCTGCTGGGGTGTTCTCTCGGTAGAGCCTTACAAAGAATTCCGCCAGATCTTCTTTGGTCCTTCCCGTTGCCACTTTAAAGCGCCAAGGATATGTTCTTGCATGGGTGGGCGCCCAGTTGGCCATGGCTAGAACCTTCTCTATATCTTCTTTGGCCACTTCCCGATCCGTAAATTGTTCCGGGTAAATGGAGCGCCGGGTAGTCAAACATTTTTCAATATCCATATCTAAAATAATTTCTTTCAAAAATACAAAAGTGCCTATTGAAATATAGCCAAAAACCACCATAAATTGGTTGATATCAGGCTAAATTCCGCTGCGTGAAAAAGATGTTGATAACATGCCAATTGCATCAATCATTTTGATTTAGGGATTCGCCTTTCTGAGGTATTCCGCGTATCTTTGCTTTTTAGAATGAATCTAAGTAATTAGCTGTGAAAATAGAAAAAAGAGAAATAGAGAAAGCGCTACAGAACATTACTGCGCCAGGAGAAGGAGAAAATATGATCGCGAGCGGCGCGGTGACCAATATCATGACTTTTGCTGACGAGGTAATTGTAGATATCACCATAAAGAATCCCACTTTGCAGGCTAAAAAGCGCACCGAGGTGGACATTATGAAAGTCATTCATGATCAAGTGCACCAGAAAGCGAAAGTCAAGGTGAATGTACGCGTAAATGCGCCGGCAAAAGAGGATAAAAACGAAATCAAGGGAAAACCTATTCCCGGTATTAAAAATATAATTGCAATAGCTTCTGGCAAAGGGGGCGTTGGCAAGTCTACCATTACCGCAAACCTTGCGGTAACGCTTTCGAAAATGGGCTTTAAAGTAGGTATACTCGATGCGGATATCTATGGTCCGTCAATCCCTATGATGTTTGATGTGGAGAATGGACGCCCCAAGTCGGTGGATGTAGATGGCAAGGAAAAGATGAACCCTGTAGAAAACTACGGTGTGAAAATTCTTTCCATTGGCTTTTTCACCAAACCGGATCAAGCTGTGGTTTGGCGCGGACCCATGGCTTCAAAAGCGCTCAATCAGATGATTTTCGACGCGGCTTGGGGCGAGCTTGATTTCATTCTGGTAGACCTTCCACCGGGAACCGGTGATATCCATTTGAGCATTATGCAAGCCCTGCCGCTTACCGGTGCCGTGGTGGTGAGCACACCGCAAAATATCGCACTCGCCGATGCCAAAAAAGGCGTGGCGATGTTTCAGCAGGAGAGCATTAATGTACCCGTGCTGGGAATTGTAGAGAACATGGCTTGGTTTACCCCAGAAGAACTGCCCGACAATAAATACTATATCTTTGGTAAAGATGGTGCGAAAAACCTCGCTGTTGACCTTGACGTACGTGTTTTAGGTCAGATACCGCTGGTGCAGAGCATTCGTGAGTCCGGCGATGTGGGCAGGCCCGTGGCTTTGCAGGAGTCTGGCGTGCTTCAGGAAGCCTTTAAAGAACTTACCAAAAACACGGTGGAAGAAGTAGTATACCGCAACGATTCGCTTCCACCTACCGAAGCGATTAAAATCACCACGATGGCAGGTTGTTCTGCGATAAGAAAATAGAAAAATGAGCGAAGAAATCTTAAAAGAAAAGGTACAGGAAGCCTTAGACGAAATCAGGCCGTTCTTGCAGAGTGACGGTGGAGATATTTCGTTGCTTTCCATTGAAAATGGCAAGATCGTAAATGTGAAACTTCATGGCTCCTGCGTAAGTTGTACCGTAAATCAAATGACCCTGAAAACCGGTGTGGAAATGACCATAAAAAAATATGCGCCTCAAATAGAAAAAGTGGTCAATGTTGAGGTTTGATCCCTGTTTTAGCAATTCGTGAGCAGACATTTTATTATTTTAAATGCTAGATTACTATACGTATTCGTAAAACTCCCAACCCATTACGTGTATGCCTTGAAAAATAGGTTTTTGAGTTTAATTATTTGTCCGCATTAAACACATATCCTGGTCAATTCAAACTTATCCTTGTGGATTTCACGAATCAACGCTCATATGCAACAGCGTTTTTTGCGAACGTATTAATTCAGATAAATGCTACGAGCTGAAATTCACTACCGTGGGCGGTGTGCTTGGTTTTAATGGCAATAAAAAAGAAGCTTTAAAAGCGCTGGTTTTGTGCGTAGATTAATGTGTTTAACGTCTTGAAATTATTCCCTTTAGAGAATATAGTTAAAAAATTCTTTAAAGGGAATTCTACTTTCACAGGTTTTATAACTTTATCAAGAACACCATGTTATAAAATCATCCTCATGAGAAAAATTACCCCTAGATTTTCGTATCTCCTTGCTGTTACCTTTTTATTAGTTGGCTTTGTACTACACGCGCAGGAGCGTGTTCTTGTGTTCACTAAAGTGGGTTCCGAAAACGGTTTTGCCCATGCCTCTATAGACGAGGGAATACAGATGATTTCCGATCTGGGCAATAAAAATGGCCTTTGGAAAACTGACGACACAGATAACGCCACCGCATTTACCACTGAAAACCTTGCTAAATACGCAGCGGTCATCTGGTGCAATACCAGTGGCAATAACCTGTTGAACGAAACCCAACAACAGGCTTTTGAAGATTATATCGCAAGTGGTGGAGGTTTTATGGGCATTCATGCCGCTTCCAACACCTACCGCAGTGGCAGCTGGCCATTTTACAACGAACTTGTGGGCGGTGTTGAGCAGACCAATCCCAACCATACCGCCAGCACTTATAAAGCCACAATGACGGTGGTCAATCCACATCCCGCAGTAGATTTTCTAAACGGTGCTTACACTAAGGTGGAAGAATATTATTATTGGGAATTGAACGGCGGCTACCTAAATCCAAATAACATAAATATCTTAAAGGTAGAATCTACCGGTAATGAATCGTACGATGCGCCGCGCCCCATATCCTGGTATAAAGAATACATGGGCGGCCGTTCGTTTTATACCGCGCTGGGCCATAACGAAAGTGATTATACGGGCGACAAAGATTTTATAAAACATATAGAAGAAGGTATAAAGTATGTGATTGGCAATACACTAGGTTTTGGGGAAGCTGAAAATTCGGCCAAATTTGTTGTTTTCCCCAACCCTGCCGGCAATAGCATAAACCTGTATTCAGCTGCACCGCCCACTCAGATTCATGTTTACGATCTACAAGGGCGCAGCATCGAGCAGCACCGGATCTCTTCATTGAATGCAACTTCATACACATTTAATAGTTCTAGCTGGAGCCCAGGGGTTTATTTTATTCAAACCGATGGTCAAAACGGAAGGAAAACAATACGGTTGATCAAAAAATAATTGGCCGGTTTTTAGCATAAAAACGGAGATTATAGGTGTTGGTTATTTTTGATAGTTTTTCCTGATTTTTAGTGGTTTTTAATTGAAAATAGCCTGATTTAATCCGTTTGTGCACGCTAAGGTCAGCTTAATAATCTCAAGTTCAAGGCACGTTTAGTTTAGAAATGTCTAAATTCGCAAACCAAAAACCTACTCCTCCATTATCATGCAAGATATCACGATAAACATCATAGACCGCGAGGAAAAAGCCCATGCTGTCGAAGCGCCTACAGACATGAACCTCAATCTAATGGAGATCTGTAAAATGTATGAACTTCCCGTGGAAGGAACTTGTGGAGGTATGGCTATGTGCGCTTCTTGCCAGGTCTACGTCCTCTCTGACCACAAACTAAAGGAAATGGGATATGAAGAGGAAGCCATGCTTTCCGAAGCTTTTTTTGTGGAAAAAAATAGCCGCTTGGGCTGCCAGATTCCGATTACTTCGGATCTTAATGGGCTGGAAGTAAAGTTGGCTCCTGAGAGTTGAGGTTTAGGTTGAAGTTGTTTAGTGCAAGGGCACGATTATAATGAGGCTTCTCTTTAATTTAAAACTGTAACCTTTGGGTGGGTTGTGTATTATTGAATTTTGCTTTTCGTTTTTATATATGCGGATATGAGATAGATTGTGAGAGATTTTTTGTTAAATTGCCTATATACACCAGTTGTGTGCAATGCGGGAAATCAAGTTACAGAAATAAACATATAGCATAAAATAATTATCTTTAAACGAAATTCAAAACTGAATGAACAGAAGTAAATATTTTGAATATATTGACGAAAGACTTCATACACTTGCGCATCGAATTCGGACAAGAGGAAAGCTAAATATTTTAAATCTTAATTTACACTCAGAGAATTTCTATCTACATTTCTTCAATACGTTGTATGGTTATGAATTAGTTAATTTAAACAGCTCAGCTCAAAATGTTGAGGCTATAGATTTAATAGACCATAAAAACAGAATAATTTTTCAAGTATCATCGTCAAGTACAAAGGATCTGTTCAGAAATAAAGTGACCGAATTATAGGCAGTTATTTTGTTCATCAACAAGGCGAAAAACGCAGACATAGCCGTAGCTATGGCGAGTATTTTCAACGCAGTTGCTGGGCAAAAGAACCCATAGAAATG
>JBDNGW010000723.1:0-2629 GCA_041689735.1 Leeuwenhoekiella sp.
CCTTCTTTTCCATACTAATTCCTTCGCGCTGCGCTTCAAGAAATTCACTCAACCACCTCCTTTTCCATACTAATTCCTTTGCGCAGCGCTACAAGGAATTCACTCAGCTAACTTCTTTTCCATAGGATCAAAAGCAAAGCGCACCTCTTAACTCCTAACTCAAAACTCTTAACTATTTTTCATCTTTCCCTTTTTCGGCTGATTTTGGCTTTGCCGAAGTTGGTTTTTTGATCTTTTTGACCGGTTTTATAATCGGTTTTTTAACCGAGGCTTTCTTGGCTTCCGCAGCCGTTTTTAAAGATACTTTATTGGTTTTTGGTTTCGTTTTAGCTATGGCATTTTGAACAAAGGTTCCCCACGAAGTATTGTCCTGCTTTGGTTTAAAGTCTTTTGCTTTTTTTATGGCATACTTGGCCGCATGCTCCACGATCCACTCAAAATTTTCCTTTCCTACGGAATGGATATCCGCATCTGGCGCTGGGTTGCAGAAATCTATCGCGTAAGGAACACCTTCACGAATGGCAAATTCTACCGTGTTGAAATCGTAACCCAGCGCTTGATTCAATTTTAAAGTGTAGTCGGTAATGGTTTTCATTAGTTTTTTATGCGCTGCGCCCTTGGTTTTCGGTTTGGTCGCATAACGGTCTTGAAACTCATTTCTGGGTTCGTAGGGCATGATATGCACATATTTCTGACCTAAGCAGTACACGCGATAATAATCGTCAAATACAATCTCTTCTTGTAACATCATGACCAGCTGGCCGGTTTCCGCATGGCGGGCAAAAAAATCATCTGCGTTATGCACTTTATAAACGTTTTTCCAGCCACCACCGTCAAAAGGTTTCATATATGCCGGAAAACCGACGTAATCAAAGATATATTCCCAATCCAGTGGACCTTTTAGGTTTCTGAAGGAAGTTTCCGAAGTATTGTCCGGCCGGTGATTAGAGGGCAATAAAATTGTTTTCGGTACCGGTACGCCCAGTTCAATCGCCAAACAGTTATTAAAGAATTTCTCATCTGCACTGAACCAGAATGGGTTGTTGATCACCGCAGTACCCATGAGGGCGGCATTTTTTAAATACGCACGGTAAAAAGGAACTTCATGCGAAATACGGTCAAAAATCACGTGATATCCATAATCCACACCTTGTTGCACTTTGTCTATTAGTACTGGTTCAGCAATGATATCGCCTTTTCCCAGTTGATTGACACGCTATATAAACGCCCACGGAAAGGTGTCTTCCATCCCAAATAATATCCCTACTTTCTTTTTCATGATCTATATTTTTTAAATTGGTTCTTTTAGTTTTTATTAGTTGAAATAACGCTGTATATATTCTGGAAAAACCATTTTCCAGAGTGGCCAGTCATGCTCCATCCACTGGCGCTCGTCGTACCAGTGTGCAATTCCTTTACTGTTGAGCACTTCGTGCATCCGCTGGTTTTGGGAGAGGCAAATGTCCCAGTTTGACGTGTTGAGCACGATGTGAATATGTTGGTATTTCCATGATTCGTCATTGAGCACAAACTCGTCCGGACAGTTGAATTATATACGTATATCGTTAGAAAGTGGCGCAAGGTTGCGAATGTTGAACACGCCGGACATAGAAAATAAATGGGAAACAAGATCTGGAAACCGAAAAGCAATATTGCCAGCATGATAACCGCCAAAACTGCACCCGGCAACTGCAACTCGGTGCGTGTGGCAATCCTGCTGAATTCTAGGGATTAGTTCTTCTACAATAAACCGCAAATACTGCTCATAATGGGCGATTTTATCTTCGGAAGACATATGTTCAGCATAAAATGACCAGCCGTCAAGCGTCTCTATATTGTAAAGTTTGATCTTGCCCTGCTCCACAAAATGCATCACCGTATCATTAAGTCCAAAATCCCTGTTCTGTGTATAACTGCCATACGAAGACGGAAACATTAGAATGGGATGTCCCCAATGTCCGGTCACCTCAACATCAATAATGCGGTTGAGAATATTTGAAAAATATGGAATATGTGAGACAGCTGCCATGGATTTAAATTTAAGTTAAAAATCAATAAAAAAAACAAATACATTTACAAAATAGAATTATTTATTGAGGCAATCTTTTGTTTTCAGAAACCTTATACTTGCAGACCAAACACTGCCATGCATTTTCACATTGACCACATTAATATTAAAGGCCAGCTCTATTCTGAATTTTTGGAACGAAAGGTGGATTTTCGAATAGTTGCTCCGCCTACGTTCTGGAACAATCCCGAAAAATTCCCTGTGCTGCTCATGAACGACGGTCAGGATTTTGAAAAAATGAACCTTGAAAAGACGCTCGCTGCAACATTTGCTTCGGAAAATATAAAACCGTTTATCTACCTTGGGATTTCCGCCGGAAACCGTTTGCAGGAATACGGAACTGCCTGTTTTTCAGATTTTAAAGGACGAGGCGCCCGCGCTAAAAATTACAGTCAATTTATCCTCAAGGAAATGATCCCATTTCTCAAAGAAGAGTTCAATGCTTCGCATGAAAAGACGGACTGGGTTTTCTGCGGAATGTCGCTGGGCGGACTCAACGCTTTTGATATTGCCTTCAATAACGCTGATCATTTCGGTAAAATAGGCGTCTTTAGCGGTTCG
>JBDNGW010000724.1:0-3031 GCA_041689735.1 Leeuwenhoekiella sp.
CACGAGTATACGGCCGCTATGCTCATCCGTAATGATTTTCTTACGTCCGGCAATTTCCATTTGCACCTGCGGTGGAATGGTAAAGAAAGATCCTCCTGAAGCACCACGTTCTATGGGAACAACGGCCAGGCCATTGCGCACATTGGTACGAATGCGATTGTATGCTTTTACTAAGCGGGGTTCTATTTGCTCTTCAAAATCCTCACTTTTCTTTAGAAGTTCCTCTTCTTCCTTCTCTGTTTCAGAAAGAATGTCGTCGAGTTCTTCTTTTTTATGCTTTAAGTGTGCTTCACGTTCTGTAATGCGAACTTTAGTGGTTGCAATAACCTCTTTTTTCTGCTCAATTTGAGCACGGTACTCTTTTATGTTCTTATCGGCAAGTTGGATCTCAAGTTCCTGAAATTCCACTTCTTTGCTCAGGGAGTTGAATTCCCGGTTATTTCTAACGTTTTTTTGCTGATCTGTATATTTTTTGATCGCCGCCTTAGAATCTTCAATCTGGATCTTTTTAGCTTTTATCTGATCATCGATTAGCCCGAGTTCACCATCCAGTTTTTCATGACGTTTGCTCAATCCTGCGACCTCATCCTCCAGGTCTTCCACCTCAAGGGGTAGTTCGCCTCGTACATTCCTAATGGTATCTACGCGGGAATGAATTAATTGTAAGTCATATAGCGCTCTCAATTTCTCTTCTACGCTCGCTTCGGTCTTCTTCTTTGCCATATTATAAATACTTAATGGGATTGGTGTCTTCGTCTGATAAAATGACTGCAAAATTACTAAATCTTTTCCTAAGAAAATCAGTTAGTAGTCTTTTTGTGTATTGTTCGCTTTCGTAATGCCCAATGTCCACCAGCAAGATTTTCCCTTCGGCTTGATAAAATTGATGGTATTTGAGATCTGCGGTGATCAGTGCGTCTGCTCCTGCCTTGATCGCGGCGCTTATCGCAAAGGCGCCGCTGCCTCCCAGTACCGCTACCTTATTAATGGGTTCTTCCCGCAGGGCGGAATGCCGAACGCCCTGCGCATTGAATTTTTTCTGTACCAGTCGCAAGAATGCCATTTCATCCATGGGTTCGTGTAAAAAACCGGTCATGCCCATGCCTATATTCTGGTTCTCATTATCTAAGGTTGTCACTTCATAGGCCACTTCTTCATACGAGTGGGCTTTAAAAAGAGCTTGTAAGATGGGTTTTTCACGGTGTGCCTCAAAAGTGATATGCAATTGCACTTCTTTTTCCACCTCAAAGCTTCCCTTTTCACCCACGGTTGGATTACTGTTTTCATTGCCCTTAAAGCTTCCGCGGCCCTTTGTTTCAAAACTGCAATGGTCATAATTACCTATGTTTCCGGCGCCAGCCGCAAAAAGGGCATCACGAACACCCAGCACTTCGTTTTTTGGGATATAAGTGGTGAGTTTTTTTATACTTCCTTTTTTTGGCATTAATATTTCACGGTCATTAAGACCCAGCGCATCGCACATCCCTTTGCCCATGCCTTCCGCAGAATTGTCAAAAGCGGTGTGTATGGCAAATATTGCGATATCGTTTTTGATGGCACTTAAGACTACACGCTCTACATAATTTTTACCGGTAATGCTTTTAAGACCAGAGAAAATGATGGGATGAAAGCTTACGATAAGGTTGCATTTTTTTGCGATGGCCTCATCTACGGTCGCTTCCAGCGTGTCTAATGTCACCAGTACACCAGTTACTTCTTGATCTGGTTTGCCAACGAGAAGACCTATATTATCAAAATCCTCAGCGTAGGCAAGTGGGGCGATTTCTTCAAAACTTGAGGTAATTTCTTTTACGGTCATAAGTTTGTTTTATGCCCAGTAAAGATAAAAATTATACCTTCGTTTCCCGTGAAGAATCTACGTAAAATACTGCTTCCTCTGTCCTGGGGCTATAAGGGCGTCATGGCGCTTCGCAATATAGCCTATGATAAGGGCTGGACTGCAGCATCCCATTTTGATTTACCACTTGTGGGAGTTGGCAATCTAAGTATGGGAGGTACGGGCAAAACACCAATGACCGAATATATTGTAAGGCTTGTTCAACAGCATTATCTGCCAGCTACGTTGAGCAGGGGCTACGGAAGATCTACTTCGGGATTTATAGCCGTTTTGTCACAAAGCACGGCCAAAGAGGTAGGGGATGAACCCTTACAGTTTAAGTTGAAATTTCCAAATATACCGGTTGTGGTGGATGAAAACCGGGTGCACGCCATAAAAAAAATGCTAGCAGAAAAAATGCCGGTTGAAGTACTTATTCTCGACGATATTTTTCAGCATCGTAAAGTACATGCCGGATTTTTGATCCTTTTGACAAGTTATGATGCACTATTTTATAAAGATTATGTACTTCCGGCAGGTAATCTGCGCGAATCGAGAGAGGGAGCGCACCGTGCCGATGTGGTAGTAGTTACCAAATGCCCAACGGCCTTGACGGATGCAGCACGTAAAAAAATTACCGAAAAGATCGAAAAATACACCAAAGCTCCTGTTTTTTTTTCCAGAATTGTTTATGATACCGAGATACGCGGCACGAAAAATATTTCGTTGTCCCAACTTCAAAATACTGAACTTACTGTAGCCACCGGTATAGCAAAGCCCAAACCTTTTGTGGATTTTCTCAAAGCAAACAATCTGAGCTTTCAGGAAAAGAATTTCCCTGACCATCACAATTTTACACAAAAGGAATTAACTGCCCTAGACCGACTTCCGGCCATCCTCACTACTGAAAAAGATTATATGCGCTTAAAAACGCAATTGACCACTACCCAACTTTATTATCTGCCCATTCAGTTTTCATTTTTAACCGATGCAGAAAAATTTGACGGTCTTTTATTGGATTTTATAAAGAATTGTCGCCGGGCTAATTCAAATTAAGGATCTGTTCAGAAATAAAGTGACCGAATTATAGGCAGTTATTTTGTTCATCAACAAGGCGAAAAACGCAGACATAGCCGTAGCTATGGCGAGTATTTTCAACGCAGTTGCTGGGCAAAAGAACCCATAGAAATGGGC
>JBDNGW010000725.1:0-2245 GCA_041689735.1 Leeuwenhoekiella sp.
AAACTATAAAATGTATTGAATCGTCTTAAAAAAAATCAATCTAGTAATTGTAATCAACTGAATTTCAATAAATTAAAATATATCAAAAATTAGTATTTGACCCGGTTTTCCAAGAATTGGACTTTTCGGAGTGGACTCAATTTTGTAATTAATTATTTAACATCACAGGCATGACCAACATCATAACCTGTTCACCTTCATCCTGACCGTCAACAGGAGTAAGAATACCAGCACGGTTAGGTAATGACATTTTAAGGGAAACATCATTGGCATTTAGATTATTGAGCATTTCTACCAGAAAACGGGAGTTAAAACCGATCTGCATATCATCGCCCTGATAATCACAGGTAAGGCGTTCTTCGGCCTTATTGCTGTAATCTACGTCCTCGGCAGATATATTGAGTTCTGCGCCAGCTACTTTTAAGCGAATCTGGTGTGTGGTCTTGTTTGAAAATATGGAAACCCTGCGCACCGAGTTTAAAAACTGATTGCGGTCTATCACAAGTTCGTTGGGATTTTCCTTGGGGATCACCGCTTCATAATTAGGGTATTTTCCGTCGATAAGACGACAAAGCAACTCCACATTGTCAAAGGAGAATTTTGCATTGGACTCATTATATTCTACAACAATATCATCATCACTGGTCGCGAGGATTCCCTTTAAAAGGGTCAATGGTTTTTTCGGCATAATAAACTCCGCAGTCTGCGTCGCCTGCACGTCGCTTCGGGTATATTTGACCAGTTTGTGCGCGTCTGTTGCCACAAAAGTCAAGCCTTCGGTATCAAATTGGAAAAACACACCGCTCATTACCGGTCGCAGGTCATCATTCCCGGCGGCAAAAATAGTATTGCTCACCGCAGTGGCAAGAACAGCAGCTGGAATGGTCACTTTGCTGGGATCATCAAGTTCAACCGCACTTGGAAATTCTTCACCGCTTGCATAGGCTAAAGAGTACTTTCCATGGTTGGAACTTATCTCAATCGTATTGTTGTCTTCGGCCATAAAAGTAAGTGGCTGCTCTGGGAAGGTTTTTAAGGTTTCAAGCAATAAACGGGCGGGAACGGCAATGTTTCCGCTATCTTCAGACTCTACCTTAAGGGTCGCGATCATGGTAGTTTCAAGATCGGAAGCCGAAACTTTGAGTTCGTTCCCTTCCAGTTCAAAAAGAAAATTATCCAGAATGGGCAGCGTATTACTGTTGTTGATCACTCCGCCTAGAACCTGTAATTGCTTGAGAAGATATGAGCTAGATACGATAAATTTCATCAGATGGTGTTATTTTGTGGATGTTGGTTTTTCAACTTTAAAAGTCAAAGGCAGTATTTACAACGTAAAAAGACCTATTCTAAAACTGCCTTATTTTGGGTTAAAAATATGCAATTCTACCCGAAAAATAGCGGGAGTACAGCTATATTGTTTGGTCTATTTTTTCAGAAGTAAATTTATTAACATCTTCTAACGGTAACTGCGTTTTCTAAAGAACATAAATACCGCTCCAAAAACCGCTAAAAACGCCAGCGGAACCCCTAAAAGAAAGACTTGCCATGAGTTTCGTTCCTTGGCCACGCGCTGCACATCCAGCGCGGGCAAGTTTACCGTTTTGGTCCTTATATTAATAAGCCCATTATCGTCCAATAGATAATTGACCGCGTTGAGCAAAAATTCCTTGTTGCCATATTGATCAAAAGTGAACTTATCAAAACCCAGTTCAAGCGGTCGCCCCTGTTGATCAATGTCGTTCTTGATCAGGTCACCGTCTGCCACAATGATCATTTTAGTGGGTTTTATAGCGCTTTCGCGGAAAGTTTCGCCTTTAATTTCAAGCGGAAGAACCCTATTTTTAAAGGCCGAAACAAAATTTCCTTCCAATAAAACCGCCATATTTTGTGGGCCAGCAGTATACGCCGAAGGATTTGGCTCCAGATTCAATTCATCAAGGGAAACAGGTGTGGGTACGCCCTTTAATCTGGAAAGGTTTGAACTGTGCAGCAACACGGTTTTTGTAACGCCATTATCCAGCAGGTCGATCTGGTTTGCATATTCAAAACGTACCGGATTATCCAGATTTGTGGTAATGGGATGTTGCTCGTCGCTGGTTACCAACGGGTAATAAAACCACGGTAACTGTTGATATTCAGAATTGCTTCCTTCGCCAGTGGCCAGCACAATTGGAGCCGCATAAAGGTCTTCTACCAACACGGGATTGATGCGCACGCCATATCTAAAGAATATATCGCCCAGGTT
>JBDNGW010000726.1:0-6060 GCA_041689735.1 Leeuwenhoekiella sp.
AAATGCCGAAAATCAGATCATTTTTTCCCCGGCCCTAAAGGGAATAATCGGATTTTCTACGTTTGAACCAACTTGAAACATTCATGATTTCAATTTTAACAATAATAGCAACGCTACATTAAACTAGAGCCTTTTTTAATTGAATTGGTAATTCCCCTTTTGAAATATAAACTCATCATTCATTTTTCTATCCTTTTTTAATTTATTGTTGATCGGCAGAGTTGAAGCTTCGACGTAAACCTACAAATAGGTCTGTGGTAATACATTGAAAATTTTAGACGTTATGCCCTTTTCTCTGTTCTCTATGCTTTTGTTTTTCTCTTTTCTCTTTTTTCTCAATCAAATTTTTTCGGAAAACGCATAACATCAACTTCTTTCGTTAAATCTTCACCTAATTCCAAATGTGCATAGAGCATCTGCGCAAGATGAGGAGACGCCATGATACCCCGCGTGCCTAAACCATTCAATAGTGCCAGATTGTGATAATCGGGATGTTTGCCCAATAAAGGCCTGCGGTCACCAGTCGTGGGCCGTACGCCAGCTTCCTGATCGATTACTTCAAAATCGCAAGTGATGACTTTGCGAAGTTTGTCCAGAATTTCTTCCCGCGCCGCAGCTGTTGGGTTATTGTCTTTATCCTGCCAGTTAAAGGTCGCACCCACTTTATACCGCTGCCCTCCCAAAGGAATGATAAAAAACTGACTTTTCAGCGCAGCATCCAGCGCCAGATTTTCTGCTTTTATGATGATATACTCCCCTTTGTTGCCAACCAAAGGAAGTTTTGAAAAAAACGGGTTCTTTTTTAAACCATAACCTTCGGCGAAAACAATATATCTGGAGCGCTGGTTTTTATAAATAGCCCGATTGTCATCAAATTGAATCTGATCATACTCGAAATTTTCCTGAATTAAATAATCAGAATTTTTTAAATACTCACTATACGCATCCAATAACTGCGGAACATCTATACGACCGGTCTCTAAAACTTCCCCAAAATGAAATGGAGAACGTAAGCCCGCTATGGGCTCTTTGCGTAACTGCGGACGCAAAAACCGATTCAAACCGGGTTTATCGGCCGCTTCAAACCAATTGTTCTGATCTTCCGGTGATGAAAATAAGCGCAAAACGGGCACCGAATGCATGGCGTTCACCTGAAGCTTTTCAGTTAGGCTACGGTAGTATGGAACTGCAAGATCCATCAGTTTTTCGGCTTCCCAGGGAAACGTGTAACGCTTTAGTATAACAGGGTTATAAATGCCGCCAGAAACACGGCTGGCAGATGATTTTCCGCTATCGTAAACAACGAAGCTTTTGCTATTTGCTACAAGCTGCTCACAAAAAGCCATACCTGCCAAGCCAAGGCCTACCACTATGTAATCTATTTCTTCCATACCATACGATAAACAAAAAGCGCCCATTTAGGGCGCTTTTTCATTGATTATTACTTAAAAAAGAGCGTTTTAATAACTCCACATATCCATTTCCATATTCCGGATTTCATCTTCAAGACGCTGCGATTCTAGCAGTTGCATCATTGAGTTTTCGGCTATGTATTCTTTTACCGCGCGGTCGCCCTGGATATTATCGATCTGATAAATCATACCACTAAATCTTCTTGAATTCAACAAATGATCAAACGATAAGGGCTGTGCAGAATTCTGTGGGTTAAAAACCTTAGCTTCATGTAAAACATCTCTCGCTTTAGGAAACCAGACCCAAAATAAAGGAACCAGTACAGGCTTATCCTGATCTATAAAGTTGACATCTGGTGCAACGGGCGCAATCGCCATCATTCTGTATTTTAATTCGCCTTGACGTTTGTCAAAATACCAGTAGCCGCGTATGTAATACTGTTCAATATCTGCCGCGCTGATATCCCGCCTATCAATATACTGCGCTTCCAGTTCTTCCCCAGCATTGATCTGTTCTATACCCAGATCTGTGGTATCAACTTTAGACATTGCGGCAGAGATATCATTAAGGGTGATTTTCCTGTTAAAATAAGAGTCAGAATATAGATCTATTTGACCTTTTTTGGCAGCAGTAACGAGAACATCGTAAAGTGATCTGCGGTTTGATCCTATATTATTAGTGTCAATAGGATAATAGAGCGGGAAATTTACACGTTCATCAAGATCTACCACTTCCCAAACATTCCGACCCCAGAGCACATCTCGGTTATCTACGTAACCATACTCTAGGGGCTTGTCATTATCAAGCAGCATCTGCCCTTCCGTCTTTGCATACATCTCGTCAGGCGACTTTGCGTTGAGAATATTATTCTGGGCAAAGACCGTACTTCCCAAAAGAAATACGCCTGAAAATATATATAAACGCTTTATGCTTATCATATAATTTTAATTAGTAAGTTCTACAAATACCGGTGAAACCTGCTTCAACAAATAAGAGCTGTTTCCGGATATTTTTGCATTAATATCAAATATTTGAACTGTTGAACCACGAGGCGCCTGATTAATAAGATCGTTTGCCCTTGCGTTCATTTTACTACCTCTGACCTCAATGGTAGGTTTTCCAGGTACATTCACCTTAAATCCAGAAACCTGTAGATTTAGATCGAAATCGAAATCTGGAAGGTTCGCCCCTATTGTGGATATAGTTAACGCATTCTTCTGCATTTTTATTATATCAGATTCCCCACGTACGGTTCCTGTTGGCCGTGGAATATCCTTAATACGAAATTGTTTTGAATCACTAACCTTAGAACCATCTGGTAAAGTTCCCGATACGTTTATAGTGACCTCGCGACCGCTACCAGGATTCATCGTATAACGACTACTACCATTTTTGGATAATCCGGAAGCACTTGCCGAAACATTATTATCTGCAACACCCGCAAAGCTAATGGTCATGGGATTTGCAACTCCACGGTATACCACGTTCATCTTATCTGCAGAAATAGTGGCTGAATTGGGACGGTTAATTACTGCGTACTCACTTTTAATCGGAATTGATTTCGGCTTGCCATCTTCCGTGTAAACCAACTCACCGGTGATTTTTTGTGTACCCACATTTCCTGCCGCAAAATCAAGTACTACTTGTCCGGCTTTGAGATTGGATATTGTTTTACCATTCACCACAACTTTATCAAAGTTCAATGAATTGTCAAACCGGCCCAAAACCACTTTACCCTTAAAACGTTCCCCTGAAAAGAAAGCTGTTTTTTCTGGAATCACGATGGCTTCATAATTACTCAAGGAAACGTCCTTACTTAACTGCCCTTGCAAAAGGGAAGAATAGATTTCAGACTCGTTGGCTTTTACATCATTTTGCATCTGTGTAAACCGTGTAATGGATGCCGCAAGGGGGAAACCTTCAAAGCTGTACTTCAGCCATGCTATTTCTTTTCCATCGGAATTGGTCTCTGGGGAAGTATCAAAATCAGACTGCACTGATTGGTTTACTGTACTGAACTGCGGCTCAAGCACCGCGGCCATATCTTCCTTATACTTATTTAGCACCGCTATAAAAGCATCTCCCTGCTTCGTGTAGCCGTCGCCAGTAAACCAGCGTTCATCAAGTTCTGATGAAGTATCTAAATTTGTGTAACTGCTAGTATCCACATCTACCGTAAGGGTGTCTTTGAAATTTCCCAGATAGTTGTAAAATCCGTCAGATATCACTTTTACTTGTCTGGCTTTTTCTAAAAGAGGCACATATTTAGCCGCCTGCTCAGTGGCTTTTGCTTCCAGACCAGCCAATGCCAATTGGTTCTCCTGCTCCAATCTTGTATTTGAAGTAGTGAACTTTTCATCAAAAATTTTAAATGCACTTAAAATCTCCTTATCTACGTTCATTGCCATCATTGCAATGAAAACCAAATACATAAGGTTGATCATTTTTTGTCTTGGGGATAATTTTCCTCCTGCCATAGTTTAAATTTTTACTATTGAATAATACGTTTTCCGTTTTATTCTTAGCAGTTAACGTTTAGGGGACATTGCAGAAAGCATTCCACCGTAAACACCATTGAGGGAAGAAAGATTGGTCGTCAGGCTTTGCATTTGTTCTTTGAGCGCACCAGCGTTTTTTACAACCTCATTATTGATCGCCGCTTGTCTTCCCGCCGTTTCAACCTGTACTTTATATAACCCGTTAAGGGATTCCATTTGAGCAGCGGCAAGGGCCATTTCCTCACTATAACGCTGTGTGGAAGACATTGCTTCCACCGTAGGTGCAATACCTTTGGCAGCACCTTCAAAACCACGGATGCTCTTCCCAAGACTTTCCATTAACTCCGCATCAATTTTAGCATCTTTAAGCATGATGTCCAATTTTTTGGACAGTGCGCTTTCCGTCTCTAGCATTTCCTCTTTTAGGGCAGCATTATTCATAGCGGCACCCCCACCAAGTTCTGGATAAACCAGCGCCCAGTCAACATCACTCTGTGCTTTATCAAAAGCTGAAAACGCAAATACCCCCGCCTCTACGACCATCCCTATAGTTAATATAAGCGATGCATAGGGCCAGTGTTGTATTTTAAACAAAGCACCCACGATTACGATCGCTGCACCCATTCCATAAATGAAATTGGTAATTGAAAGGTTTCCTTTTTTTGACATTTTTTTTAAGTGTTAAGTTTATGTAAATGAATTGATTTGGGGAAAAAATATTAGGAAATAGAAATTATCTTTTATTCATGCTGATATCCTTATCTACACCCAGATAATCCTGAACGGTTCTAAAACCGATGTAGCTACGTGCGGAATCTGCATATTCATAATCCCTTGTGCTTACCTGTAAAAAGTAGGCTACATCTTTCCAAGAACCGCCACGTACTACTTTACGCTGGTTGCTGGGATCAGAAACGTTTGGATTCATGGTAGACATGTACTCATAGGCATTGGGATCGTAAGAAGACTCGACCCATTCTGCCACATTACCTGACATATTGTACAGGTCATAATCGTTGGGATTGTAAGAATCTGCCTCAACGGTGTAAAGTGCCTGGTCTGCCGCATAATCACCTCTTAGTGGCTTAAAATTAGCCAAAAAACACGCACGGTCGTTCTTAGCGTACGGCCCGCCCCATGGATACGTAGCGCCTTGCAGCCCACCACGTGCGGCATATTCCCATTCTGCCTCACTGGGCAGCCTAAAACGATTCACCATTTGCTGGTTCCGGCTTTTTTTATAGGAGTTTTTATAAAGCGTTCGCCAGTTACAAAACGCCCTCGCCTGTTCCCAGGTAACACCTACCACGGGATAATCATCGTAAGCCGTATGCCAGAAATAATCATTGTGCATAGGCTCATTGTAGGAATAAGCGAAATCCTTGATCCATACCGTAGTATCAGGATATATGTTCACATTTTCTGTACGTATATAGTCTGACCGCTTGCCGTTTTTTTCACGGGCCGCGTTTTCCATATCGAGATAGGTATATTTAAAAACCAATTTATCAACATCAACAGTTCGATGGCCGTTATACGCTTCCTCAAGGGGAATATACATTGAATCCATGATCTCTACATAATATTCATCGGGATAATCCTGAGGATCATCAACAAGATCAATACCTTTGTTGAGTTTGCGCCCAGTGTAATCTTCACTGAAACTGTAGTAGTTATCGTACATATAGCGATCGTAAGGGCTCATTTCCTCGGGATCGTTATTTAGGAAAGCATATTCTCCAATACCGCCATCGCCCGGAGTTTCCCCCAGTTCATCGGCAAAAACGGCCAAACGCGTGCGTATAATGGAATCTTTTACCCAGTCTACAAACTGGCGGTATTCAGAATTTGTGATTTCAGTCTCGTCCATATAGAAGGATCGTACCGTTACTGTTTTTGTAGGGGCATCCATGACATTGGCAATATCATCATCACTTTTACCCATGATGAAAGCACCTCCTGAAATCAACGTCATGCCGTATGGTTTCTCAGAGTTCCATTTTTTGCCTTCGGCCCCTACAAGTTCGCCACGATCACTACGACCACAGCTAGACAACAAGCTTATCATCGCAATAAATGCAATAAACTTCTTCATAGGTATAATATTAGGTTAAATACTAGATTTGAGGGTGTAAACCTATTTATAAAA
>JBDNGW010000727.1:0-6867 GCA_041689735.1 Leeuwenhoekiella sp.
AGCGAAATTTTTGTATTGAATTGAATTTTCATTTTTTTATATTTTAATGTGAAATCACTGAATTTTTACAAGCCCAATAAGGCCTCTATTACTATGATGGACCGGTTATATTGATAAAGTGTGTTTAAATACTCTGTCTGGATACTATTGGCTAAAGTGAGGTTTTGCAGGTATTGCGTATAGGAAACATTACCGCTTCTAAAGCTCTTTTCAGAATTATCAATGATAAGTTCCGCTTGTGGCAGCGCTTCATTTTGATAATAGCTTAAAGTTCCCTGAAGTTTGTAGTATTCTTGCAGCAAATTTTGTAGTTCCCCCTGTAATTGGGTTTGGTTCAATTCCATTCGAGATTGGGCAATATCCTCTTCAATTTTTGCTGCCTTGATCTTGGAACGGTGCCCTCCAGGAAAAATGGGAATTGCAACCCCTAACTGTAAGTTTGAAAAGCGGTCACCACGGTCATACTGAATGTCTTGCCCATCAATAAATTGATCCCCTACAAAGGTTTGGCTGTTATAACCGAACATAATATCTGGTAAAATTTTATTCCTTTCTACATTTGTCTCCCATTTCTTTACCTCCAACTGTTGTTTTAAATAAACGTACAAAGGGCTTTGCTCCACAGATTGGCTTTCAATATCCAGATCTATCTCACGGCGAACCAATTCAGTATCCATAACACCAATATTATCCTTAGTGTTCAAGACAACCTGTAATCGTTTATTTGCGATTTTTATATCGGCCTCATTTTGTTGAAGCTTGTTTTTTATCTGCATCGATTGGGCTGCCGAGGTCACGCTTTCCAGTTTTGTGGATTCACCGGTTTGATAACGCATCGAACTAGATCTATTCAGATTGCCATAAAGGCTATCCTGACGCTGTAACAATCGCTTGTTGTCCATTAAAAAGACAGATCTTAAATAGGCAACTTTTACGTCGGCAATCAGTTTATTCTCCTCTATGACCTTAAGTTGCTCACTACTATTTACCCTGGCTTTCGCCAGCTTGAATTGACTGGTATAAACTGTGGGGAAATTGATTCGTTGCGTTACCCCAAACCCATTGTCCTTTATCGTAGGGGTGTTAAACTCGCCGTTTGAATAGGAAAATTCTGTTTTGGGAATGGTAATCGCACCATATTTTCCAGCTTCTTCAACATTTATTTCATATTGCGCGATCTTGATACGATTATTGTTCTGAAGCGCAATTTCAATGGCCTGCTGCAAATTAATTTCTCGCTCTTGCACCTGATTTATTTCTTGTGCCTGAAGTTGCATCGCCGGAAAGAATAGACCACCGATCACGATTAAAGTGGTAGCTATTTTCTTTTTTCCTAAATTAAATTTAACCCTGCCTTCAGTAAAATAGATATACAAGACCGGTAGAACAATGAGGGTCAATGCGGTCGCCGTGATTAAACCACCTATAACCACTGTGGCCAATGGGCGTTGTACTTCTGCACCGGACGATGATGACAATGCCATGGGCAAAAACCCTAATGCAGCTACGGTAGCGGTCATCAATACCGGTCTCAGCCTCAGGCGCGTCCCTTGGAGCACACGTTCATAAATATCCTTTACGCCCTCTTTTTCCAGCCTGTTGAATTCTGCCACCAGTACGATCCCATTTAAAACAGCCACACCAAATAGGGCAATAAATCCGACCCCTGCCGAAATACTGAAAGGTAGATCCCGAATCAAGAGTGCAAAAACACCTCCAATGGCAGATAAAGGGATCGCAGTAAATATGAGCAAGCTTTGTTTTATTGATCCGAATGCGAAATAGAGCAATATCAAAATCAATAATAATGCTACCGGTAAAGCGATCATTAACCGTTGATTGGCCTCCTTTAAGTTCTGGAACTGACCGCCATAGGTTACATAGTAACCCGCTGGCATCTCGACTTTATCAACGATAATTTGTTTAATATCGGCAATTATACTTTGAACATCCCTGTCACGTACATTGAAGCCAACAATAATCCGGCGTTTTGCATTATCACGCTGAATCTGTACAGGTCCCGGTTCAAAGGAAACGCTGGCCACCTCACTGAGCGGGATCTGCCTGCCCCCTGGGGTGCTGACAAATAAATTCTGCACATCGGTTATATCCGTTCGGTAGTCCTTGTCCAGCCGGACCACAAGATCAAAACGGCGTTCCCCTTCATAGACCAACCCGGCAGACCTTCCTGCAAAGGCCGTTTCTATGGCATTATTGATATCCTCGACGTTCATACCATATTGTGCGATTTTATCACGGTTCATTTTAATATTGATCTGTGGCAGTCCCGTTACTTCCTCCACATATAAATCTGCAACACCTTTCACGGCCTTTATTTTGCCCCCCACATTGCTGGCCAGATCAGAAAGGATATTAAGGTCCTCGCCATAAATTTTAATTACAACATCCTGTTTTGCACCGGTCAAAAGTTCATTGAAACGCATTTGTATGGGCTGTTGAAAGCTAAAAGTAGCATTAGGGATTATTGACAGGGATTCTTTCATCTCTGCTGCCAGTTCTTCTCTTCCGCCAGCTTTAGTCCATTCCGATTTTGGACTCAAAATAACCATCATATCTCCTGCTTCAATAGGCATGGGGTCCGTTGGAATTTCTCCTGAACCGATTTTGTTCACAACCTGCATTACTTCATCTGGATATTCATTTAATAAAATGGTCTGCGCTTTTTGAGAAACATCAATCATCTGGTCGATAGAACTTCCAACAGGAACTCGTGTCTCTACTGCGAAATCCCCTTCGTCAAGCTGGGGAATAAACTCACCACCCATATTTGCAAAAGCTATAATTGTAATTATGAAAAGACCAATAGCTACCGAGACCACCAACAGCTTTTTATGGATAGCTGTTTCGATTATTGGATGATATATCCTTTGAAAGAAATCCATCATTTTATCGGAAATATTCCTTTTATGTTCGGTCCTGCGGCCCAGGGCAAGGGCAGACATCATCGGCACATAGGTGAGCGATAAGATCAATGCCCCCAAAATGGCGAATGAAACCGTTTGGGCCATTGGGTGGAACATTTTTCCTGCCACCCCGCTCAAGGCCATAATCGGTAGGTACACAATGAGTATGATTATCTGTCCAAATGCCGCGGAATTCATCATTTTCCCGGCAGATGATTTTACTTCGGTATCCATTTGTTTTGAAGATAACTTTTCAACCCCGGCATACTTCTTTTTACCGGTATGGATCCCGAACATTATGGATTCAACAATGATCACCGCCCCATCTACGATAAGGCCAAAATCTATGGCACCCAAACTCATAAGGTTCCCCGAGACCCCAAAGAGGTTCATCATCGAAATGGCAAATAGCATGGAGAGCGGTATGACCGAGGCCACTATCAATCCACCCCTTAAGTTCCCAAGAAAGAGGATCAGTACGAAGATCACTATCAGCGCACCCTCGGTAAGGTTGGTGGTTACCGTCCCAATTGCACGGTCCACCAGTTTTTTCCTGTCCAGATACGGCTCAATGGTCACCCCTTCGGGCAGGGTTTCCTTGATCTGTTCAATCTTATCCTTTACATCATTTATGACCTGGGAAGAGTTTGCCCCCTTTAGCATCATTACGATCCCCGTGACCACTTCGCCCTCACCATTTCGGGTCGCGGCCCCATACCGTACCCCGTGGCCAAACTGGACCTTAGCAACATCCCTAACAAGTACCGGTGTGCTGTTATTTACTTTGACCACTATCTTCTCCAGCTCTTGCAAATTGTTCACCAGGCCTTCACTACGTATGAAATAGGCATTTGGCCCTTTATCGATATAGGCCCCACCAGTATTTTGATTATTTTTTTCAAGCGCAGTAAAGATCTCTTCAATGGTAACATCCATACTTTGAAGTTTATTGGGGTCTATGGCAATTTCATATTGCTTTACAAGACCTCCAAATCCACTGACTTCTGCCACGCCAGGTGTTCCCAACAGTTGTCTTTTAATGATCCAGTCCTGAATGGTACGTAACTCGGTGGCATCGTATTGATCCTCATAACCCTCCTTGGGATGGATCACGTATTGATATATTTCGCCCAAACCTGTGGTTACGGGAGCCATTTCAGGTTTTCCCACACCTTCAGGGATATTACTTGCGGCCGAGGAAAGACGTTCCTGTATTTGCTGGCGTGCCCAATAGAGATCGGTATCCTCCTCGAACACTATGGTCACAATGGAAAGGCCAAAGCGGGAAAAAGATCTCATTTCCTTTATTTCTGGTATGCTTACCATGGTTTGCTCAACTGGAAATGTAACCAGCTGTTCTACCTCTTGTGCAGCAAGCGTAGGGGAAACGGTTATGACCATTACCTGATTATCTGTAATATCAGGTACCGCATCTATAGGCAATTGTGTTAAAGAATAGGTTCCCCAGCCAATTAAGAACAAGGTTAAGATTCCGACAACAAGCTTGTTGTTTATCGAAAATTGAATGATTTTATCTAACATTATAGTAGAAGAATTTTAAGATGGAAAACGAAAAGGTGAAGCACCGAGAGCTGATCCCGTGGTGGGTCTTTCAAGAAAGGTACCCGTGGTTTTTTGATGCCAAAGATGAATAATGGAAATAGCTATGTCAAAAGGTTATTGCACAACTAGGGAGTGATATGAACGGCATCAAGCTCGGTTGAAGCTTCAATACCAATACTAAATATCACCTTAAGGTATTAACAAGAGGGAGGACCCCGAAGGGTAAGGGAGGATAATTCTGAAAAATATGGGATGATGGGATGATCCCGATAACGTTGCTTTTCAAAGTTTGCGTGCCAAATAAATTGATTGTCAATATCAACTATTAAAGCGGAATTTTGGAAGATCTTTGTATTGACATTTAGGTCTTTAACGGCTCCGGTCACATATTTCAAAGTCCTTTCATTAGAAGCATGCTGAATGTGTTCGAACATATGGCCAAGCTCCAAATGTTCTTGAGCTATCTGCTGAATGCCTGTTGTTGGAGCAGTGGTAAAAGGAATATTCTCGCCGTTGGATATATCATCATGGGGCACGATATCGTGGCCTATCATAATGAAGACTGCTGTAAAGAACAATATGTTTCTAAATAGCTTCAAAGAATATTGAGTTCAAAATCAACTGCGAAAATAGTGAATTAATTTTTATTAAAAAACCCGAAGGCATTTTAATAAGAAAAAGTTTTTTACGGTTTCAAATATCGTTATTTATTTTATTTTAATTTTATTTCTATAATTGCTCAGGTAGTATAGCAACATAAGAATCCCTAGTAAAACCAATTGTGATACTAGACTTTCTAACGTAGGATATATCCCCAACCAATCTACCTTAATAGAAATTGGAAAACCTGTTACAGAAAACCAACCGGACTCTTGAATAGCGTGAACACCTTTACCTATTAGAATTACCGCCAAAAGGGTAATGACCCACGAGGAATATCTAAAGAGCTGCCTTACCGGTATTTTTTTTGAATATTTTACGAAAAGAAATGCGAGCAGACCTATCAGCGCAAAAGCCGCCAACACTCCAAACCCAATAGATGATTGATCACCAGATTGGGTTTCCATACCAATTGCCTGTAGAAAAAGGATAGATTCAAAAGCTTCACGGAAAACTACCATAAAAGAAAAGAATGCCAGTCCGATCATATTTTCACCCTTCAATTGTGCCCCTATCTTTTTTTCAATAAACTCCTTCCACTTTTTGGAATGGGAATGGTTATGAAGCCAAAAACCGACAAAGGCAAGCACAATAACGGCTATCAACGAAATCATTCCTTCCATTATCTCTCTGTTTTGGCCACTTATACCAATAATCCAATCAGAAAGAAACCATCCTACCACCCCCATTACAATAGCGGTAATCCACCCCCCGTGTATATAGGGCAAGGCTTTTTTCGCTCCCGGTGTACTACGTATCAGTGCCAGGATAAGTGCTATAATCAAAAATGCTTCCAGTCCCTCCCGAAGCATTATCGATGCCGCTAAAAAGAAAGATAGCCAATAGTTGAGCTTTTCATCATTCATCAATTTTTCAGCTTGAGAAATTTTAGTGATCGCGCTGTTTATCTTATTTTCTACCTCATCGGGGTTTTTATTCTGCTCAATGGTTTGCCTTACCTCCATCATTTTTTGCTCCAGTTGGGAAGTAAACTTCGGGTCATTGGCCTTAAGTCGTATTTCCACTGGCTCAATACCTTCCAAATATGCTGCTATGGCGTACTGGCGGGCTTTGGCCTTATTGCCATTTTTATAACTGGACAATGCTCGATGAAGATAATCCCTCGCAACGGTTAAACTTGAGTTCGATAACTTTTCTGAAGGGGGAAAAATCCTAAACGCTTTCAGCTTTTTTTGACCCTGTATATCCTGACCGAATTTGTTCATTAATTCATTATCTGAAAGGGTGGCCACATCTTTTAAAGAAGTTTTGGCGATTTCCTGATCGAATATTTTTTTAAGGGATACGGAATCTATTTCTTGTTTTTGAAACCGTAACGATTTGACATAAAAGGCCAGATCCCAGGCTTCTTTATCGGTTAGTTCCGTAAACGCGCGCATAGCTGTCCCTTCCACTCCCAGTTTGACTGTGTTATAGGCTTCAAACGGGGACAGGCCTGCCATAAGGGAATCATTTAAAAAATTCGTGGGAGCTGGTTTTAACTTGGCTGCTAAATTTCCATTTCCATCGCCTTTTGTCCCATGACATTGAACACAACTCTGCATATACACGCTCTGACCGTTTACATTGTCCGGCCAATTTATGGGCGCAACCTCATATCCTGTTGCTTTAATAATCGCCCATTTCACCTTTTCTGCTAAATCCTTGATTTTTTTACCTGGAGCTTTATTCTGACAATACTTCGTTTAGTTTTAGGCGG
>JBDNGW010000728.1:0-5397 GCA_041689735.1 Leeuwenhoekiella sp.
CTTAATCAGCCGTATTATGATTTTAAAAATTTGTGGCCCCTCAATTACGATCTCTTTGCCGGCTATAAAATTGACGGATTCCTTAGCGCGGGCGATATGGGCTTGATCATGATCATTTTTGGCATTCTTTCCATTTTTGTCATCACACCTATTTTAACCTATAAATTCGGAAAACGCTGGTATTGCTCTTGGGTTTGCGGTTGCGGCGGCCTTGCCGAAACTGCCGGAGATCCCTACCGCCACCTTTCAGACAAAAGTCAATCTGCTTGGAAAATTGAGCGCTGGGTCGTGCACAGTGTGGTCGTGTTTGTGACTGTAATGACCATTGCAGTAGTGTTTTCCTATCTGGCCGGTAATGAATCCTCAAGTATTTCTCAATACAGCAATCTGCAGGACAAAGTGGTCTTTATAAATGCGGTGGGTGACAAATCAGTAGGAGGGCGTATCGCTGCCGCCGAAGAAAGCGGTGCCAAAAGCGTGGTGGTGATCAACAAAGAAAACCCAAGCGAAACCATTAATGTAGAAAATAGCACCCCATTCAACATCGATTATATCGTGGTTTCCGAAGCGGAAAATGCACAGGCGCTTTCATCAATTCAGCAGGGAGGCAATGCCACATTGACTAATCAGTTTGCTAGTGGCGACAACCTCACGGTTTCCTCCGAAACAAAAACCCAATTTTTCGATAATCTTTGGCTGAGTAAGGAAGGGTTTATGTGGTTTGTGGTGGCGCTGCTCACGCTCGTTTTTGTCTGGGTCATGCTTTTCCGCAGACAGCAGATCGCTAAAGATGCTAAATATGGCGCTATCGGTTATTTTGTTGTTGTGATGTCCATTTTACTCATTACCTATTTTAGCGGCACGGGCAAACTGTTCTTTTTTGATGCCTATCAGTTACGTTCCAGTTATGGATTTGTGATCGGCGCCATTTTCAGCGGAGTGATCGGTGTGGGCTTCTACCCTATTTTTGGCAACCGGGTGTGGTGTCGTTTTGGTTGTCCCATGGCGGCAATTTTAGGATTTCAGCAGCGCTTGTTTTCAAAATTCAGGATCACGACCAATGGCGGACAATGTATTTCCTGCGGAAACTGCTCCACGTATTGCGAGATGGGGATTGACGTTCGCGCTTATGCCCAGAAAGGCGAAAATATTGTGCGCAGCTCCTGTGTGGGCTGTGGAATTTGCGCAGCCGTTTGTCCGCGTGGCGTACTGAAACTGGAAAACGTTTCTTATTCAGGTCGAATCAATTCGCGAGAGATTTTATTGGGCAACGATGTTGATCTGATGGATTATGTGAATGGGAATTAAAGTTTAGAGTTCAGAGTTTTGAGTTTCGGGATAATTCATCAGGTAATAGCGAATGACTATATATCTTGAGAAACCTCACAGGTTTGCGAAACCTGTGAGGTCTTTTTTATGTCTCAATATATTCTAAAATCACCTGAAATATGTCATTTTTTGGCCTGCATAGCTAAAGATTGACAATTTGAATTTAAAGTTCAGATAGTTTGATTCTGAAATAAAATAAGACTCTGTTATAGATCCAAGCATAATAGATACCATAAGAGATTACGGATCTGTTAAATCCTTTATGCTTAACTTGAACTTATTAATAACCCTAAAATTTAAAATATATGTTCTTAGGAATGATAGGTCCTTGGCAAATTCTCCTGTGGACAATTATCGTAGGCTTTGGTATTATTTTACCCTTTATAGCACTCATTGATATTCTCAAGAGTAATTTTAAGGGCAATGATAAAATTGTTTGGCTTTTGGTCGTTATTTTCTTCAATTTTTTTGGTTCCATCCTCTATTTTATTATCGGTCGAAAACAGCGAATCGCTGATTGAAATTAAAGTTTCCATTCAAAATAATACAAAATAAAGACCTCACAGGCATTGCGACAAACAAAGCAATTTAACCTGTGAGTTCTTTTTTATGATTTTTTATATTTAAAAATCAACTGAAATACGCCAATATTCGGCTTAAATAGCTAAAAATCGCCAAATTAAGCTTGAAAATTAGTTAGTAACAAACTTCTTTTTCGTCTAAATAGGGAGCGTATTAAAGCAGATATATAACATTTTTCAGCTTTTTGTTCGCTATAGCGAAATAATCTTTTCTCAGGACATTTAGGAAAATGTCCATTTTCAGATAAAAACGGCCAAAACAGGTTATAATCAGCATATAATCTACCTGAAGTACGTATTTTCAGTATACAATACCGATTTTTGCGCACAACTGGTAACGCATCCTGTAAACACCATACTACAGGTTTATTGGCAGATTAACAAAACTATGGAGCATTGCATCAAGGTTATCATACCTGCCTATAACGAGGAAAATTCCATTGCAAAAGTTATAGACGATATTCCCAGCTTTGTTGACGAAATCATTGTGGTTAGCAATAATTCCAGCGATGCTACCATGGCAAATGCTAAGACTGCTGGCGCCACGGTGTTGAGTGAAAACCGGCGCGGCTACGGTTATGCCTGTCTTAAGGGAATGGATTATGTAGCGGCCGAAACCAAAAAACCGGACATAATTGTGTTTCTGGATGGTGATTACAGCGATTATCCAGAGGAATTGACAAAATTGATAAAACCCATAATCGAGCAGGATATCGATCTGGTGATCGGCGCGCGCGTAAAAAGATTAAGGGAAAAAGGCAGCATGACCTTCCCTCAACGTTTTGGCAACCACTTGGCCACATTTTTGATGCGTTTATTTTTTGGTTCAAAATTCACCGATTTAGGTCCGTTTCGCGCCATAAAATATCGGAAATTACTTGATCTGAACATGGAAGACAAAACCTATGGTTGGACTGTTGAAATGCAGCTGAAAGCCCTGAAAAATAATTTTACGTATATAGAAGTACCCGTCAATTACCGCAACCGTATTGGCGTTTCTAAAGTTTCCGGAACCTTGAAAGGCGCTATTTCTGCAGGCGTAAAGATTTTAGGTTGGATTTTTAAGTACAGTTTTAAGTAATGCAAACCGCGATCATCATTATTTATACGCTTTCCCTTGCGCTGGTATTTGTGTACAGCTTGGCGCAGCTGCATTTGCTCTTTAATTACTTCAACGCGCAAAAGGAAACCGATAATTCGCCCACATTTGACTTTGAGGTTACACGAGAAATCCCCACGGTTACCGTACAACTTCCATTATATAATGAATTGTATGTCACCGAAAGACTGCTCGCGAACATTGCGCTGCTGGATTATCCCAAAGACAAACTCGAGATTCAAGTGCTTGACGATTCCACCGATGAAACGGTGAAAAACACCAAAATTCAGGTTGAAAAACTACAGAAAACCGGCATTGACATAAAACATCTTACCCGTAGTGACCGCAAAGGTTTTAAGGCTGGAGCGCTCAAGGAAGGTCTTAAGACCGCAAAAGGTGAATTTATAGCCATTTTTGATGCTGATTTTATGCCAAAAAAAGACTGGCTGCGCAAAACCGTCCCCTATTTTAAGGATAAAAATATTGGTGTAGTACAGACCCGTTGGGGCCACCTCAATCGTGATTATTCCATTTTGACCCGTGTGCAGGCCTTTGCGCTCGATTTTCATTTTGTAATGGAACAGGTAGGCAGAAATTATGGACATCATTTTATCAATTTTAACGGTACCGCAGGCGTTTGGCGGAAAACCTGTATTGAGGACGCTGGCAATTGGCAAGGTGATACTCTTACCGAAGATCTTGACCTGAGCTACCGCGCCCAACTCAAAAAATGGAAATTCAAGTACTTGGAAAATGTCGAAACCCCGGCCGAACTTCCCATGGTGATAAGCGCTGCGCGCTCCCAACAGTTCCGCTGGAACAAGGGCGCTGCCGAGAATTTTCAAAAACTGTATTGGAAACTGCTCAAGGATCCCAGTATTTCATTAAAAACCAAGTTTCACAGCTTTTTTCATTTGCTTAATAGCAGCATGTTCCTGCTTGTACTGGTGCTCGCCGTGCTTAGCGTGCCAGTGCTCTATATTAAAAATATTAATCCAGCATATAGCAATTATTTTAATGTGGTGGCATTTTTTGCCATTAGTACGGTGATTTTCTTTGGCTGTTACTGGGTCACGTACAAAAAAATGCACGGCGGTGGTTTTAAAAACTTTCTGAAATACATCGTGATGTTCTTTATATTTTTTTCAGTGGCGATGGGGTTTAGCGTGCACAATTCGCTGGCGGTTCTCGAGGGACATTTTGGTAAAAAATCTGACTTTATCCGCACACCCAAATTCAATATTAACGCCATTAAAGACAACAAATACATCAATCGCAAAATCCCTTTCAACACCGTACTTGAAATCTTACTTTGCGGTTACTTTGGGTTTGCGATCTATTGGGCTTTCCATATACATGATTTCGGCCTTATTTTGTTTCACCTTATGCTGTTTTTCGGTTTTGGATTTGTGGCTTTAAAATCGGTTTTTTCTAGGGCATAAATATTTTTTTTAATATTTGCGCCGCTCGAACAAACAATCTTCTTTATTTTTTGATTATTTTTAAACATGGAAATATTGGATTCAACCTTAAATCAGATAGTAAATAATACACTATCACAATTTCCAGATGCCGAAATTTATCTTTTTGGCTCTCGGGCAAGAAAAGACCATAACAAAAACTCTGATTGGGATTTGTTGATCCTGCTTGAAAATGCTGAAATATCTGTGGGTTCAGAAAAAAAATTAATGGATACTATCTATGAACTGGAACTCGAAACCGGTCAAGTTTTATCACCATTTATTTATACTAAGCAAGTCTGGAACCAAAGAATGGAAAATTCATCATTTTTTAAGAATGTGACCAAAGAGGGTATTAGAATTAAATGAAGGGGTCAAAAGAGGATTATATTAAATATAGGATTTCCAGAGCCTGGGAAACTTATGAAGCCGCTCTATTGTTAGGCGAACATGAAAAATGGAATTCTGCGATAAATAGGTTATATTATGCTGCATATTATGCAATAAGTGCTTTACTGGCCTCTCTAGAATTATCAACAAGTACACATAACGGCGTCAAAGTAAAATTTTCCGAACATTTTATAAAGACCAAAAAACTGCCCTTGCAGTTCGGAAAGCTCTATTCACAACTTTTTATCTGGAGGCAGAAAGGTGATTATGATGATCTCTTCGATTTTGATCGTGATCGCGTAAAACCTTATTTTGAACCCGTAAAAACTATGATTACAGAAATCGAAGTTTTATTAAAAAAAGAAATTTAATTATAAATTCATTCTTCAAGTAGCATTACTAAGGATCTGTATAGAAATAACCTGCCCGTTTCTACTTGTTCTTTTGCTCGCCCACTGCGCCTGCCTTTGCCGGTAGGCAGGTTGAAAATACTCGTCATAGCTACGGCTATGCCTGCGTTTTTCGCCTTGTGGTCAAA
>JBDNGW010000729.1:0-2493 GCA_041689735.1 Leeuwenhoekiella sp.
AATATAGTGGGTAATTAAGAATATTTAATCAGGTGTCAGGTCGAGCGCAGTCGAGACCCAATGACCTTTCGACTGCGCTCAAGGTGACATTTTGATTAAACAACATGTTATGTATAGCCACTACAAATCATATAGAGCCAATATTTTGGAGCTTGTTTTTAAATCATTTAAGCAAGATGTTTCAAAAGGGTTTGTCAAAACTGTGTAATGGTTGTCAGATAGTTACAATCAAATTTTGTTTGAGTGAAATCTTTTAACTTTGAGCGAAGTGGTCTTTAATCTTTCTTCAACCTGTCATTATTGATTTATTTCAGTAAAAAAGCTATTTTTTAAACGTTTTTGGCCATTAATCACAACCGCGATCCACTCTAGATGCGCTGTCATTATTGGGAAAACACATTCCAGAATTCAGCTGTTTTGGCTCATACCGTCGCAGGTCTGGATCGCGCAGTGCACTGCTGATAAAGGCGGTCAGCGCATCTATCTGGGTTTCGCTGAGCGTAATGGCACCAAATTGTGAAGCCAGTTGACGAACGGGAACTTCAGATTTTTGTGGTCTGCCATTGTTCTTGTAGACAATGACTTCCCTAATGGTATTAAAAGAACCTCCATGACCATAAACAGGATTATCTACCAGGTTGTATAGGGTAGGGGTTTTAAATTTGTAATTGTCAGCAGCATTTTTAGTAAAACCACCTCTGCCCAATGCTATATTTTTCATTTTCATTGCCTCTTGAATGAGCACGTTCCCTGTGCCTGCGTTAATATCTGCCATTCCCCACGCATGGAATTCCTTGTCTTTTAAAGCAGGTCCGTTGTGGCATTCATAACATTTGGCTGCGCCGAAGAAAAGCATCGCACCTTTTTTTTCGGTATCGCTCATTGCCATTTTATCACCCTTCAGATAGTTTTGCCAAGGTGCGCAGTTGGCCAATAAGGTACGTTCAAAAGCGGTGGTGGCCAGTGCAGCGGAATTTTTTGTATAACGTTGTTTTGCAGGGAGATCAGGAAAGGCCTCGTCAAATAATTGGCGGTAACCGTAAGTGTTTGCAAAATCTTCATCAATTTTTAAACGATGGGCTTTTATCCCTTGCATCGCTTGAACTTCTATACCTTCAAAGCCCATTTTGTTCTCGGGAATACCATCCCATTGTGCTTCTGTGCCCTTATTAATACCGGTACCACCAAATTTTCCATCCCAGAGCATCACATCCTGATAGGCGAGATTGAGTAAACTTGGCGAGCGCAGGGGCTGCACATCAATGAACTGACTTTTAATCTGCGGATTTAAAATACGTCCTTCCCCAAACAGGCCAAAACCCAGTCCTCCTTCACCAATGCCCTGTATTTTTCCTGAACTAAAACCAGAAGGTGCGGCATGGCAGGACGCGCAGGAATACTGATGTACGTTATCTGGGTTTTTGGGATTGCCGCCAGTGGCGGGATCGTGCAATAAAAGTTTCCCAAAAGCAACTTTTTCTTTGGTTAAGGGATTTAATGGGTCTTGGGGAATAGCTTTAAAATCGTCACTTGCCGGCAGTATAAAGTAGGAATTGCCCTTACCGCCAGAGATGGTGTTTAAAGCCGTTTCCAGTCGTAAATTTATCGCAGTGGGTTCGTCTAGCGGAACATAATCATCGCTGGCGCAGGATATAAAGGAAGCTATAAAAGCAAAGAAGATCAGTTTTTTTAACAAATTCAATAGATTTGGGGGTTTATTACTGCCACAAATATACTATTTAATCGTTGAAATACTTAATTAAACGTTTAAACTTGTTTTTTAATTGGTTTTTGTATAAAATTAAGTTAATGATATTTTTAAAAATGATCGTAATCAATGAAATCAAAAAACCTATTCAGACTGGTTTAGCTACTTATTGAAACCCGCTTTCTAAATATGAGAAACACGTGTCCAATGCGGCAGACTGTTTTGTGGAACTGTTTAGGATTCTCGTGCTGGAATGAATACTGAAGCTTCTGTTTTTATAAAAAAATGTAGGACTTATTTTTGGGAAATGTTGCTTTTTTGGGTGAGTTCACTTTGTAAGTATAGAGATAGCATGAATTGGCTTTATTTTGATGAGGAATTATTCTGTTTGAGAATCGTTTTTGGATTACTGTAATAATGTAGATCAGAAATTCCAAAGTTAATTGACCGGATAATTTCATTTAATGCGGCAACAATAATAGTTTCAAAATTGTATTTCGAGCCTGAGAGCTTGTTTAAACCTGCCTTCGCGCTTCCCGTGGGCAAGTTGAATGCGTGCTGGTTTCCATCCCGATTACATCAGGATTGTGAACATTGGCGTTGATCAAAAATCGTTGAAAATCCTTATATGCATTGATTTTTATACTTAGGATCTGTTAAGAAATAAAGTGACCGAATTATAGGCAGTTATTTTGTTTGACCACAAGGCGAAAAACGCAGGCATAGCCGTAGCTATGACGAGTATTTTCAACGCAGTGGGCGAGCAAAAGAACAAGTAGAAACGG
>JBDNGW010000730.1:0-4381 GCA_041689735.1 Leeuwenhoekiella sp.
CACTTTAAAAATACTTAAAAACCAAGCGATTAGCAAGGTTTGTATGCTACATTTTTTCTTCTTTTTACCCCTGAACATCAGTGTTTACACGGGTGCGAAACTTGAGTAAGTTATTAAAATAATCTATTATGGAAAATTTTCCGAGTATTTTTAATGATGTGATAGACCCTGTGATGCGCGGCCCGTCTAGTTCTCATTGTGCAGCATCCCTGCGAATTGGCAGGCTGTGCAGGGATTTGATGGAAAATAACATCATGAGCATTCTTGTTGAATTCGATCCGAACGGTTCTTTATCAGATACTCATACCGGGCAAGGCTCTGATATGGGACTATTCGGAGGTTTTTTGGGATGGGAAGCAGATGATGAGCGTTTACCCGAATCTGAAACCTATATTTCCGATGCTGGTATCCAAGTTGAATTTGCTGTAAGAGATATCAATGCAGAGCATTTAAATACGTATCTAATTACGTTAAAGAATTCTAAAGAAACAAGAAGCGTAACCGCTATTTCAACGGGTGGTGGTATGATTGAAGTGATTGCCATTGATGGAACTGAAGTTTCTATGCAAGGTGATTTTTATGAAACGCTAATTTATTGCAAGACACCAAATAAGATTTTAGAATTAATTAATAACGGAATGTCTTATGACTACTTAATTGTGCACGATGGAAATCCGCTTTTTATTGAAATAAAGGCGCAAAGTTTTCCTGATGGATTACTTCATGAACAATTAGCTTCTATGGTAGAGGTCATGTTCATAAGAAACCTGGCCCCTGTACTTCCTGTCCTATCAAGAAAAGATGTTGAAGTGCCCTTTACAATTTGTAACGAAATGTTGGAATATAATAGAGATAAAAATCTTTCTCTATTGGAACTTGCTATTCTCTATGAGGGTCAAAGAGGAAATTTTTGAGAAGATGAGATTTTTGAGAAGATGAGGAGGATAGTTAATATTCTAAAAGACTCCATCAAATCCGGGCTACTGGGAACACATTATGCGGATCGGTTGTTGGGCAGTCAGTCTGTAAATTTCAAAAGCCAATTACATAAAAAACGATTAGTAGACACGGGCGCACTCAATAATGTTGTGGTATATGTTTCTGCATTAATGGAGGTAAAGAGTTCAATGGGGGTTATTGTAGCAGCGCCTACTGCAGGTTCATGTGGCACGCTTCCAGGCGCTATCATAGGGACTGCCGATTTCCTTGAACTTTCAGAAAATGAAATTATTAAGGCCATGTTGGTGGCGGGTATTATTGGTGTTTTTATTGCGAGACAGTCCACTTTTGCCGGAGAATTAGCGGGATGTGGTGTTGAGTATGGTTCTGGAGGAAGTATGGCTGCTGCTGGCATTGTTTATCTTTTAAACGGCTCGCTTGCTCAATCAATTGCTGCTGCTTCTATGGTGTTACAAAGTACACTTGGGCTGTCTTGCACACCTGTTGCCAATAGAGTAGAAGCCCCATGTTTGGGTAACAATATAATGGCAGCAACCAACGCAGTTACCTTCGCAAATATGGCACTCTCTGGATACGACCCATTAATACCATTGGATGAAGTAATTGAAACAATGCATACCATCGGTATGGCAATACCACACGAATTTAAATGTACTAACATAGGTGGGTTATGTGCTACAAAAACAGCAAAAATTTTGGAAGCGAAATTAATTCTGAATCAATGAACTCTTCGGGGGAACAATCTTAATTTCTATATAACGAAGGGATTTAAAATTTCTTCAAATACATAAAGGGTTGCGGATATTTGTGTTGCGAAACATAATTAATCTTAATGTACAGTGTAATCGACAAAGATATGATAGAACTGGAGATCGTGCCATTTATTCTGGGTAACAAACGGGGATTTCCGCCCACGGTCCCCCTGGCCGAGATAGTCAACGGAATCCTCTATAACCTCAAGACCGGCGTTCAGTGGCACCTTTTGCCCGTGAGGGCGCTCTTCAGCGTGAGGCCCCTGAGCTGGCAATCGGTCTATTATCATTACAGGAAATGGTGCCTGTGCGACTTTTGGAAGGGGTGCTGGGCAGGGCTTTTGCAGCGCCATAAATCCGAGCTGGACCTTTCGAGCGTCGATCTGTATGGCAGCCATATCCCAGCGGTGATTTACAGCTGAAAAAATTATGGGAATATTAACTTTTTCTTTCCTGCCCGACTGGCAGGCGAGTTTTGATTTGTAAATTGTGTTTGCAAATTAGCCAAAAGATACAGTAATTAAGATCATAAATAACCAAATCTTATGTCAGTGACCGAAAAAAATAGTGAACAACGATTTTCGAGCCGTTGGGGTTTTTTACTAAGTGCCCTAGGCATAGCCATAGGAACCGGCAATATCTGGCGTTTTCCCAGAATAGTCGCCCAAAATGGAAGTGACCAAGGGGGGGGGCTTCATTTTGATTTGGATATTATTCCTTTTTCTTTGGAGTGTTCCCTTGATAATCGGGGAATATGCCGTGGGCATCAATAATAGAAAAGGGGTCATTGGCTCGGTTATCGCTACTGCCGGCAAAAAATTTGCATGGATAGGCTCGTTCATGACCTTTGTGGCAACGGCCATAACTTTCTTTTATTCAGTAATCGTGGGATGGTGCGTATTTTATTTTGTCCATTCGCTGTTCAATGAATTACCAACTTCTACCGAAATGGCCATATCCACCTGGGAGACCTATCAAACGGGCGGATGGCCATTGGTCTCACATGCCGTCGTAATGCTTTTCGGTGGGCTCGCCATTTGGAAAGGGGTCAAGGGCATAGAAAGAATTAACAAATTGCTGATTCCCATATTATTGGTAATTATTCTCATTGCCCTTGTACGGTCTTTAACTCTTGAAGGTTCCATGAAAGGAATCCGATATTTGTTCACAGTGGACTGGCATCAGTTTAGCGATCCTAATCTTTGGGTGGCGGCACTTACGCAAAATGCTTGGGATACCGGCGCAGGGTGGGGTATGTTCATTACTTATGGTGCCTACATGGAGATGCGGTTTGGTATTGTAAAAAATGCATTGATTACTGGAATAGGGAATAATGTTATTTCGCTTGTTTCAGGGATTATGATTTTTGGAACCTGTTTTGCCATTATGGGTTCTCAATTGGGTAGCTCGAACGTTGAAATATTGGATGTCATGAAAAATAGCGGTCCTGCATCTACGGGACTTACTTTTATTTGGATACCCCAGCTTTTTGAAAAAATTCTTTTTGGAAAACCGTTGACCATTTTATTCTTTTTGGGCCTCACACTAGCAGGGTTTTCTTCCCTAATTTCCCAGTTGGAACTGACCGTACGGACTTTTATTGATGGGGGCATGAAAAGATCTACAGCAATCATGTTGCTAGTCATTATTAGTTATCTCTTTGGAATCCCCTCTGCCATGAACCTGAATATCCTTACCAATCAAGACTTTGTCTGGGGATTGGCATTGCTGCTTTCGGGAGGACTTTTTGCTTTTGTTATGATTAGGTTCAAGGTGTCGAGGATCAGAAGTGAAATTTTGGATAAAAATCCGAAAGACATAAAACCTGGACGTCTCTGGGACTACATCATTACTTATTTTATACCGGCGGCTTCCATTTCACTTCTCTCCTGGTGGCTGATCAATGATGGTATGAACGGCGAATGGTACAATCCCTTTGGCCAGTCAAGTCTCATGACATCCTTGCTTCAATGGGGAATAGTCATAGTAGTCTTGCTGATCATTAATAAATGGATCGTCCGAAGGACAAATGAGAATTCATAATATTGATAAATTTTAGTTGGAGAAAAAGAGCAATGACCAAAAGGAGGGAGTATTATGAAATACGACTTTTAAAAGCAGTTATACTAATTAAAAACATTCATAAACACGATTAAAATCGACCTATTGGGCGATTTACTGAAACTTTTTCGTTGATGATTAAATTTGAACTAAGGATTTTATTCTTATTTTATAAATACAATTTTGTATATATAATTATAGAGTTTTAAAAATTTTATTAATCTTATGGAGCCTGTTCATTTCAAAGTACCTATTATAAAGGGAGAATCTATTAGAGTCGAGCACTGGGATTTCGATCACTTTTATGATCCCATCCACTTTCATGAAGAGAGTCAATTAACCTATATCATAGAAGGTCATGGGAATTTATTTGTTGGTCCCACAGTTGCCAAATTTCAAGCTGGTGAAGCTTTCTTATTTGGTAAAAACTTGCCCCATGTTCTGAGAAATGGAGAACAATATTATATGAATAATCCTAAACTTAGGATCTGTTCAGAAATAAAGTGACCGAATTATAGGCAGTTATTTTGTTCATCAACAAGGCGAAAAACGCAGACATAGCCGTAGCTATGGCGAGTATTTTCAACGCAGTTGCTGGGCAAAAGAAC
>JBDNGW010000731.1:0-3092 GCA_041689735.1 Leeuwenhoekiella sp.
GAATATAGTGGGTAATTAAGAATATTTAATCAGTTGTCAGGTCGAGCGCAGTCGAGACCCAATGACCTTTCGACTGCGCTCAAGGTGACATTTTCATTAAACAACATGTTATGTTTACCCACTACAAATCATATAGAGCCACAATATTGAATGAAGTCACCTGCGAGGGACCAAAGTTTCTGGCGATTATAATGTTTGCCGTTTCAAATTGTATAATAGCTGCTATTTGAATTACAAAAAATACGACCCCTAAATTAAAAAGACTTTTAGCATGTGAAAACTTAACTTTAGACAAGGTGGGGGTATATGGTTTATACTTTGTGTTAAAAAAAAATATGTTCGCTATAAATAAGGTAAGTAGTGGAGAAAGGCATAAAGCAAGGCCCAAATTGATCAATGATCCTGATGTAGTCATAACCAATAAACCAATAATTATCAGGGATAAAATTTGCGATATTAAATCAATTAAAGATGCTTTTGCCGGCGCTTGATCTGCCGTGATTATAGTGGTGATTATCTTAAAAACAAACTGAAAGCAGAAATAGGTAAAAACGATCAAAACCAGGGTCGAAAGTTCCGCTTTGTATTCACTTGACAAATTGAGCATATCACTCCAATCCAAAAATGGATTTACCAATAGAAAAACACCCCAAACACTGAGGAAAACAATAGTAAGTATTGCATAAGCCGTGCTCACGAAAACCTGCGCACTATCATCATCACCATTTGCCTTTGCCTCGGCAAACTTATTGCGTAAACCTTGGGTAAGTCCAATGTCAAAAAAACTGAACCACGCAACGATTGAACTTATGGTCAACCAAATACCATAACGATCGGCATTTACATAATTGATAGTAAGAGGCACCAGCAACAAACTAATTCCAATATTTCCACCATTTATTAAGATTGAAGCAACTATGTTTTTTTTTGCATTGAGCTTCGTTCTTGAACCTTATTTAGAAAATTTTGAAAAAAAGAGAATAAAGACCGAAAATAGCGGTTCATCATAAATTTAAAATTTATTTTCTAAGAATAATAGAATATTTATTTTCTGGCAGCATTAGCCCCATATCCATACATCTGACTATATCCATACCCATAACCACTCTCTTTTTTGATAAACCCTCTCTTTTTTAGCCCATTAAAAACAATAGCAGCGTGCTCCAGCGATTTATCGTCTTGATTTTGGCCCAGACGTTGTATAACTTTTTTGGGCGTAACCGCGTGGCGCACCACTAGCAGGGTTATATCACTGAACTCGGCAAGCAGATTGGCATCTGAAACCAGACCAATGGGCGCGGAATCCATAATAATGTAATCATAATCCTCCGAGAGCTTTTCAAATAGAAACTCCAGCTTTCCGTTTAGGAGCAGTTGCGTATGATCGCCACCTTTGGTGCCGGCCGGTAAAATAAATAAATGCTCGTTCCGTTTGGACTGCACCGTAATATGATCCAAATAAGAACTCTCCATTAAATAATCTATTATTCCCTTAGTATCGGAAAGACCGAAGGTTTGGGAAGTAGTGGGCTTCCTGAAATCCATATCGAGCAGAACTACCTTTTTACCGCTCTGTGCAAGGCTGTACGCGAGGTTTTTACTCACAAAACTCTTGCCCTCTCCCGCTAGGCTTGAGGTAACGAGAATCTTCTTTTTTCTGAAGGTTCTACTGTATAAACCCAATTTTGCATCCAGTTGCCGGAACTGCTCAATCAAGATCTGATCTTCCGGTTTCTTGAATGAAAGCTCTTTATCATGATCTATATAGGATAGTTCGCCAATGACTGGAAAATCCGTATGGTCTTCAATCTCAGAACGAAAAAGCACTTTAGTGTTCAGCATCTCTTTAATGACCACATAAGCGACCCAAAAACCTACAGCAAGAAAAAATACAATGCCATAAATTTTAATTCCTTTAGGACTTACAGGGAGTAAAGAAGCCTGAGCGCTGGTAACTACGGTGTCATCGCCATTGGTGGGCATAAATGACAGTGCTATTTCTTCCCTTTTCTGCAATAAAGACGCAAAAATATCTTGTTTAACCGCTCTACGACGTGTAATTTCCAAAAGCTGCCGTTCCTTTTCAGGAATGGTCTTTAAAGCCGAATTATATTTTCCCGAATTGCCGTATAGATTGGAAAGACTTACGTTCAGATTACTTTTTTGGCTGCGTACATTATCTAATATATTGGGCCGTATTTTGTTAATCTCATCGGTAAGAGAAGTCAATATTGGATTATTTACAGCAGTGGTTTTTTTTAAGCTTTCATACTCTATTTCGGAATTATACAGCTTCTGTAGCAACTGCGTCAATACAGGATCATCAATCCCCAAAGTGGAGGGAACGATGCTACCTCCCAGATCTTTGGATTGTATATAGTTTTCCACCTTATCAAGAATAGAGAGTTTCAATCTTATATCACCAATCCTTCGGTCATTTTCACCCGCATCTTGCAAATACATCCGCCCCTGCTCGCTCAGATCTACCGCGCCTTTTGCAGAACGGTATTTTTCGATTTCGGCCTCCAGTTCATTAAGTTCCACCTCTACGTTTCGGATCCTCCCCTCAATAAATTGCATGGTGTTGGCCGCAAGTTGTATCCGGTTTTCGATCCCTTTTTGGTTATAGGCTTCAATCAGTCCGTTAAGGATATCCTTTCCCCTATTTGGCACCGCATCTTCTATATTCAAGTTGATCACCGTTGATAATTTTTCCGGTGGGGTCACTTCCAAAACTTTCAGCAAACCTTCGGTAACACTTCTGGGGTTATTTAAAACAAAATATTGACCGTTCGCTGCCGGTTGGGACTTGTTGGGATTTTGCGTAAAGCGCACCTTTCCAAACGGACTGTCCACCCATTGCTCTATTGGGTAGGTTTTTCCGTCCACTTTCACAGATTTTTTCGAGGCATTGAACGTGAAATAATGCTCCTCTGGGCCATCTTCCGGAACAACGATATTTTCGGGATTTTTGACTTGTAAACGCACCGGTGAAGATGCGTAGGCTGAAACAGACTTGATGTTCATCCCTAAGAAATCCGCTTCCTCATACATGGGAGCGTAAAGATGGAGCGAATCCACTACCCTTTTCA
>JBDNGW010000732.1:0-7372 GCA_041689735.1 Leeuwenhoekiella sp.
CATAGTTATAGATTTTATTGCTTACCGGGTTGGCAACTATACCGTCACACAGGAGAACCATAAAGTGATCAATGACGCTTATTCCTCTGATCACCGGCCCGTAACCGCATCATTTGTATTTCAAAAATTGTGATGTTTGAAATGGGAAATACCTTTTTCCTTCCGTTTTAATTGTTGCCACAGCGTTAAACCCCTAAATTTACGATTAAGGTAAAGAATACCGATATCAGTGTCATTTGTCCGATCTTTAAAGCGACACGCTATGCATTTGAGCATTTTAATCAAAAAAAATACCGATATTGCTGTTCAACTTGTGTTAAGCTGCACTATGATAATCACAACAGAAATAAATAAAGGCATAACAACATGCCTTTGCCAAAATTAGGTTTATGATGAAAAAAATTCTATTACTATTCTTGCTTGTGCCCCTAATGGCATGCAAAAACGATCGTAAGGACGATACAGATAATACTTCAATCCACGAAAATGCATCCAATGCAAAGGCCGATGGGGAGTGGATTTACCTTTTTGACGGATCCTCCACCGATGGCTGGCGGGCCTACAACGGGGACGCCATGCCACCGGAGTGGGAGATCAGGGACGGCGCCCTGACCTTTGACACCGAAAAGCGTACGGAAGCCAACAGAAAGGGCGGAAATGATATTATTTATGCAGCGGAGGAGTTCGATAATTTTGAGATCTCCTGGGAATGGAAATTGCCGGAGGGCGGCAACAGCGGGCTGCTGTACCATATACGGGAGGGCGACTGGAGCATACCGGAGACCGCCCCGGAATACCAGATGCTGGACGACCTTGGCTGGGAAAAGATCAACAATGCAAAACTCGAGCCCTGGCAGAAAACGGGGGCCGATTATGCCATGTACGCGCCAGATGAGTCCAAAAAGGATATAAAACCCGCGGGGGAGTGGAACACTTCAAGGATCCGCTTTACGCCGGAGCGTGCAGAGTACTGGCTCAACGGGGAAAAAACCGTTTCCTTCGTGCCCTGGTCAGAGGATTGGAAGGAGCGAAAAAGCAATGGCAAATGGAAGGATTCCCCAAAATATGGGACGTTCGAGTCCGGTTACATCGGTCTTCAGGACCATGACAGCCCGATGTGGTTCAAGAACATCAAGATCAAAAAACTATAGATAACCCTTAAAGCAAAACCAATATGAACAAACGCGAATTTATCAAAGGTGCGGCCGCCCTGTCCTCAATGGCACTGTTGCCGTCTAGCATATGGGCATTTGCAAAGGACAGACGCCTGCGCACGGCACATATAGGGGTCGGAAATATGGGGGGCAATGACCTAAAGGCGATCGCCTCTCACCCACAGGTCGATGTGGTCGCCCTTTGTGATGTCGATTCCAACTATCTGAGCGCCGCCCAAAAGTCACATCCCAATGCGAAGACCTATTCCGACTACAGGGTGCTCTTCAAGGAGATGGGCAAAGAGATCGATGCGGTCATCGTCTCCACCCCCGACCACACCCATGCGCCCGCCTCCATGATGGCCATGCAGATGGACAAGCCGGTCTATTGCCAAAAACCGTTGACCCACCACGTGACCGAGGCCAGGGCGATGCGGAAACTCGCCGAGGATAAAAACCTGGTGACCCAGATGGGCATCCAGGTACATTCGTTCTATGATTACAAATTGGCCACGCTGCTGATCCGATCGGGGATCATCGGCAAGGTGGATACCGTTAGGGCATGGTCCCCCAAAAACTGGGGCTATGACGGCCCGGGACCGGTAGGTGAGGATCCCGTACCAGAGACCCTCGATTGGGACCTTTGGCTGGGCACCGCTGCGGAACGCCCCTACAAGGAGAATGTCTATCACCCCATGAACTGGCGCAAGCTGGTGGATTTCGGTTGCGGGACCCTGGGCGATATGGGCGTGCATATCTTCGATACGCCATACAACGCGCTGGAACTGGATGTCCCCAGGACCATCACGACCTCCTGCAGGAAACCGAACGGTTTTAGTTACCCCGAAAAAAACACGGTCACCTACGAGTTCCCCGGTACGGAACATACCACGGAAACCCTAAAATGGGTGTGGTACGATGGGACGGGGGCCGATATGCAACGAGAGGACCTTATGCTCCCCGGCGGGGAACAGCTCCATGACCAGGGGGCCATGTTCATCGGCGAGAAAGGAAGGCTCTACCTACCTCATTTTCAGGTACTCCCCAAATTGATCGTCAACGGCGAATACCGGGACATCGATGTAGCCCCTTTCGGGTTGGGCGAGCCGGTCAGGGACTATGAGTCCGAGGGCATGAAGCATTACCACCAGTTCGTTGATGCCTGTCTGGGGAAAGACCAGGCCAGCGCCCCTTTTACCTATGCGTCCCGCCTAACCGAGACCATCCTCTTGGGGACAATCGCGGGGCGTTTTCCCAATCAGACACTGCACTGGGATGCTAAATCTGCAAAGTTTGCCGAGGAGGAGGCCAATCAATATTTGGACTCAACTTATCGCAAATTTTGATCATGATCAAATCATAGGCTAAAATGCCACCATAACCATTCAGGGAATTAAGTGGTAAGTATTTGTCATTCATTAAGGATAAACCTGCGGTTAAATTTGAAGAAACCCGATTTGAGAACAATCATAATATCAGTTTGCAAGATCCGCAGCTCTTTTGGCTATTGTTGCTCAGGAAACTGCTGATTTAAATCCTTGTACGGAAACAGAATCATGATTTGACCTAACGATGTACACTTGCACTATCCGTAAATGGAATCAAAATTATTAATTTTGATTCATTATGGCTATAATAATAAAACGCTTATATACAAACGATAGCGAATACATTTGCGACTTTATGCGTAAGGGCCAAGATGAGCAAGATGTACATTCTAGATTTACGAGACCCCCTGATTGGCGGTGTATAATAGCGTGTTCTTCCAAACTGGCCATCGCAAAGGTATTTGGGAGGGGCAATAAAGAAGCAGGAGAAAATGAATGTTATAGCGGAAGCAATATTAGTATAATTGCATTTACACCGGAGAAGAGGGAATATTGGCTAAATGATGTGAAATCATTTTATTTAAGCCCCAGTCTTAAAAACGGATTACTAAACAAATGAGGCAAATGGGAAAATGATCCGGATAATAGTAAATTTAAGACAGGCCATACTGTTTTTCAGGATCGTGTCAGCCCCATTTGGTTCAAAACATAAATCTTATCCACTCAAAAATCATTTGTTGGGATGGGGATTTTAATAACAGTACAAAAACGGTTCGAAAACATGAAAAAAATTACTTTAATTGCAGTTCTATTTAGTATCGCCCTTACGGGTTGTCAATCTGGGAAGGCCCTTTTCAACGGGGAAAACCTTAATGGTTGGGAAGTGCACGGCACCGAAAAATGGTACGTGGAAGACGGCCTATTGATCTCTGAGAGTGGGCCCGATAAAGAGTATGGATATCTTGCCACAAACGATAATTACAAGGATTTTGAGATAGATTTAGAGTTTAAACAAGAGGCCGATGGGAACAGCGGGGTTTTCATAAGGTCTGAGATCGATGGCACCAAAATAGCCGGCTGGCAGGTAGAGGTGGCGCCACCGAACCTTCACACCGGTGGTATCTACGAATCCTATGGCCGTGGTTGGCTGGTAAAGCCGGCCCCAGAAAAGGAAAATGTCCTTAAATATGGGGAATGGAATGAATTGAGGATAAAGGTAAAGGGCAATCAGATAACCAGTTATTTGAACGGCGTGGAGATGGTCGATTTTTCAGATGAAAAAATCGGGGCGGCCAACGGTAAAATTGCCCTGCAGATACATGATGGTGGCGGCATCAAGGTCTACTGGAGAAATATTAAGTTGAAAAAACTATAGATCCTTGAGATGTTAGCGTTTTAAAAGGTTTTCTTGAAAAGAGTATTTTAAGGCTCTTCCTGTTTTCAAACCAGCTGCAGTATACTGTAGCTGGTTTCCGGACTTTTCGTGTTTGAGGATTGTTGAAAGGGGCTTCACCTCATGGTAGAAAAATGCTATTTATAACAATAAAATTTGCACCGCGCGATGCTATTGTAGACTGGGCAAAAAAAGTAAGCAATCTAGAAAAACATGAAGACCACACGGTAGTCATCACGACTCTTTGCTACCTAGAAGCCCCGGATAAACATATTATCAAAGAGAATTATCCAATTAAAGACGGTAATTATGGCAAGGCAATTATTGATAAATTGGTAAAACCTTCTAACAATATCCAAATGGTATTTTCGGGACATATCGGAGCTCCAGATAATATTGCGGCACACGTCACTTTTCGTACAGACTGTAACGCCGCAAATCAAAAAATCCAACAAATGGCTTTCAATGCACAAGCTTTGGGAGGTGGATTGATGGACAACGGTGGAGACGGTTGGGTGCGTATCCTAGAGTTTATGCCTGAAGGAAAAACCGTTAAGGTAAAAAAGTTTTCACCATTTTTCGCTATTTCGCCTACGACACAAGAACATGTTTAGAGCAAAGCTGATTACAACGAATTCAGTTTTGAAATGGATTGATATGGTCACGGTTCAAATTTCCAAAAAATAAATATTTAATAATACGTGCCCAACATTCGAAATTTGGGTGAGACGCAAAACATTTATAATGAATATAATGTCAGAATTACTTATTTTTTTAAGGAAAAGAATTCTCTTAGTTGGTCTAATGCTTGTGAGCAAAGCATTTTCTCAGAATCAAACTCAAAATCTAAAAGTCCTTCAGTTCAATATTTGGCAAGAAGGCACTATGGTACCTGACGGATTTGAAGCCATTATAGAGGAAATACTGCGTAACGAAGCAGACCTTATCACTTTAAGTGAGGTACGCAATTATTATGACGAAGCATTTGCTGCAAAATTGGTAAAAGCCTTAGCGAAAAGAGGTCATACATTCTATTCCCAGCAAAGTGAAGATAGCGGTATCCTTTCCCGATACCCCATTCTTTCACAGGAAAATGTGTTTCCCCTAAAAAACGATCAAAGTCATAGTTGATGTCGGCGGAAGGAAAATTGCACTTTATAGCGGCCATCTGGACTACCGCAATTGCAGCATCTATTTGCCACGTGGCTATCACAGTTCTACCTGGAAGAAGCTGGACGCTGTGATCACCGACACCACCATTATTGCAGTAGACAACCTGAAATCCGAGCGAGATGAGGCCATAGATGCCGTTATAGCAGATGCCAAGAAGGAGAAAGAAAAAAGTAGATTGGTGATCTTTGGGGGCGACCTGAACGAAGCTTCTCATCTGGACTGGATTGAAGCCACTAAAAATCTATTCGACCATAATGGGGCAGTAATGCCATGGCGCAACACTTTGGAACTTGAAAAGGCGGGTTTTAAAGACACCTACCGGGAAATCTATCCAAACTCCGTCACCCATCCCGGGTTTACTTTTCCGGCCGACAATTCACTCGTGAATATCGAAAAATTAGCGTGGGCTCCAGCAGCTGATGATCGGGATCGCATCGATTTCATCTTTTACCAGCCTTCGGAAAACTTGATATTGAAAGAGGTAAAACTAATTGGACCACAAGGATCAATCATAAGAAACCAGCGTATGCCGGAAACTTCACAAGATACAATAGACGTTCCTCCTGGTGCATGGCCCAGCGATCATAAGGCTGTATTAGCGATTTTTAAGCTGAATTAAAACAAGGTACACTCTTAAAATTAATTAAAATAGTTGTACTAATTGCCACAGCAGATTCGTACCTATCTACGAATAAATTAGATCTTGGCAATAACCTTTGACCCACTTATGTACAAGCTGGAGTAATTGTAGACCAGTAGCTATGGAGGTATATGTTTTACGGCTGATGTATTGCGTTTTAAAAATAGATTTTCATCGTAAACTATACGGAACAAGTTGCATAAACTAGAATTGAGAACTGGTAAAGCTGTTTCTTGTATTATTACAGGAATGAACCGTACTGGCTCATAGCCACTATCGTAAGTAATTATAGAATACATATATAATAATGACTCAAACATTATTTCTATATCTAGTTATATACAATCGAACATCGAAATTTTATTGATTATTTTATTAATCAAATCGCGATTGGCGATTTACGAATCATAAAATATGATTTGATGATTTATTCTTTACTTCACTCTCTTCGACGCCATCAAAACGGTAAAGTTTGTTATATCGAGATAAGTACGATGACCTCTAAAAACAGATTATTTTTAAAGGCTTATAAACACTGGAAAGTTAAAAACATGGTTGTTGTCTCCGACTCAACCTTCGCTCGCCTTAGTTTTTTTTTAAAGCGACGGTGGAAAAGTTCAATGGTTCTGATATTTGGAAAATTATGCCGCTTATATTCTACTTTGTAATGGTACAACATATTAAAACCGTTGGAAAATTCAATAATTTATTAGCGCCCATTTTTTAAATGGATTTCCATTTAGTTTTTTTCAAAAAAAAATGGTGTTTTGTTCTATTATTTTGTCCGTATAGGTCATTTTCTTACACAATTCCACAATACTATGGAAATGCCCACTGCTAAGTCTTTTTTTTATTTTAAAATATACTTACCGAACGACCATCATTTCAATGAAATCAAAAGAAACGGCGTTACATAAAACAAAAAAACCTTGCAGATCATAGTATTTGCAAGGTTTTGGGGTTATTTGATAACCCCTTGAGCAGTCTGGACGGGACTCGAACCTTATGTCCTTAACTCAACAACCACAATACCTAAACAAAATCTCTTTTTAAATGTTGACGATTTGTGAACCTGAACCTAGTGCTATTTGGTTTGATTTGCATTCATCGTTTTAAAAGTAAGCAATATTTTCGAGAACAATGTCAAACCATTTTTTATTTCACAGCAGTATAGAATAGGAATTTTATTAAATTACCAAACTATAAAACTTCTTTAACCTTTATTACTGCACGTGTCCAACTCTTGGGTGCTTTTATGAAAAAAAAGTTGCTATTATTGGAAAACGAGGCAAGTTTGACTGGATTTTAACAATGAAATGCCTTTGCACCAAAAGAGGATGTTTCGCTTGCTACGCTCTTAGTCTTTCCAATTTCTATAAAGTATGATGAACATGCTCTAAATGAAGTTTAAATGCAATATTAAGCAAAATTCTGTACCGGCTCTGAGTATCTGCCATAATGCACTGGCTTGGACAGTGCGACAGACGTTTATGTTTTAATCCTAATAGTCGGTTGGTCGACTAGTTCGTATGGTATATTTAGGCTGATAGTTTAACGTGATATTTGTCAATTTGTCCAATCTATGGGCTGTTTCAACAATAATCTGGACAATTACTTTACAATAGTCCGTTAAGTTTAGGTTTAAAATACTGAACATCAATAAAATAAGTTAAAAATAATTGCA
>JBDNGW010000733.1:0-18314 GCA_041689735.1 Leeuwenhoekiella sp.
AGGGCTGTGTCCAGGATCAGACAGCCGATTGAGGCCCTGTTTAGTTGGATCATTGAAAAATCCGATATACAGAAAGCCAGTAAGGTAAGGTCGACAAAAGGTCTGAACCTACATGTTTATGGAAAATTGGCAGCTGCTTTTATAACACTAATATTCAACTCTTGATTCGCATATATAACCTAAAAGGGGCGAATACCGGAACGGAAACCGCCAGCGGACTCGAATTTGTGAATGGCTATAGCAGTTTTGAACTGCCCGAATCGCTAATTGGCAATGCTGGCGAAACCACGATTACAGTTACTGCCGTAGCTTCGGAAACTTGTAGTACTGAGAACTTGTCCATATCCACAAGTTTTGAAGTCTACGCCCTTCCTCAGCTGGAAGTAGAAAACCTGGCAGTCGCATCCGTTTGTCTAAATGAAGACACGGTATTTGCCATAAGTGGAAGCAACCTGGAAGATGGTGATTACAACCTAACGTATTCTCTAAGCGGCGCAAATACATGGGCGACACAAGCCACAACGATCAATATTGTCAACGGTTCGGCAGATTTGATCATTGAGGCACAACGTATCGATCAAGTAGGTACAACGACCCTTACGGTGGAATCCTTGCAAAATAATGTTACCACCTGTCAAAGTACTTCCGCGGTAGCGACGCCTTTTGAAATCTACCCAATCCCAGCGATCGATCAAGTAAACATAAGTGCGATGGACATTTGTTTTGGCGAAGCCGGAATGCTTTCCTTCAATAACGCCAGTGCACTTGCCGATGGAAATTATACGGTCAGGTATTCCTTATCCGGTACAAATAGCAGTGCTGCAAATACGGGAACGCTTACCATAAACAACGCGAAAGGCATTCTGGAAATCCAGACAGATCAATTATCGGCCATTGGAAATACAACAATCACTCTAACGCAATTAGTAAGCGAGCACGGTTGTACTTCCGGCACAATTGATATAAGTGCCAGTTTTGAAATACTGCCCAGACCTGACGCCGCAGGGATAAATATTAATGTAGCGGATATCTGTTTAAATACAGCCGCGACAGTTAGTGTTTCGGGAGCCACAAACCTTACGGATGGTGAATACACGATGACCTATCAACTGGGCAATTCCAATGAAAAATCCCAAACCGAGAAAATTGTTTTTGAGTCGGGCGACGCACGATTTACAATTGCCCCTGCCCTACTGTCCAATTCAGGTGACACGAGCATTCGCATTGTTCAATTGGAGGATTTTATAAGTCAGTGCGGTGCCGTAAACCTGGAAAACACCAGTACTAACTTTGCCGTAGATGATCCCGAGCCGCCCAGTCTGATGAGCAACGGTAATGCTTTTTGTATCAATGATAATCCTACCGTATCAGATTTAGTGAGCAAGATATCACCGTCAGAAAGAATTACGATTTATGGTTCTGAAAAAGGAGATGATGTACTTGATCCTACCAGCCAACTTGTCAACGCTTCCACCTATTACGCAAGCCAGACGAGCGCTTTGGGCTGTGAGGGCAGTTTGAGACTGGCGATTACCGTAGATCTCACTAACTGTGACAACATTTTTATTCCAGAGGCTTTTTCACCCAATGGGGATGGAGTGAACGACCGTTTTTCAATAGAGAACATTGATGTCGTTTATCCTGATTACACAATAGAGATCTTTAACCGAAATGGCAATGCTGTTTATAAGGGAAATGCCCGCAGTGAAGCTTGGGATGGAACTGCAAACCAGCATCAACTGGGAAATAAGATCTTGCCAAACGGCGTCTATTTTTACATTATTAATTACAATAACGGAGAAACTGCACCGATACAGGGCAATCTCTATTTAAACCGATAAAAGGATAGTTACGATGAGAAAATTAATGAATAAACTTTCGTTTATCGCTGCAACTGTCCTTATTTGCCAGTTGTCCTGGGGACAGCAAGATCCTCAGCTTACGCAGTACATGTACAACATGAGCTTGGTAAACCCCGCCTACTCCACCGCAGATGAAGGCGTGATGAACATGGGAGCGCTTTACCGCGCCCAATGGGTGGGTATAGACGGTGCGCCCAAAACCGCTACTCTGTTCGCCCACGCCCCGGTGAGCGAACGCATAGAGCTGGGCTTAAACCTTATTCATGATGAGATAGGCGATGTGGTAAAAGAAACCAATGTTAATGCGGATTTTGCTTATAAATTGCAATTATCACCTGATAACAGACTTGCATTCGGGCTAAAGGCAGGTGCGACCTTTTTTAATACCGATTTTACAAGCCTAAATTTGGGCAGCGGTGACGCCTCCACAGATCTTGCTTTTGACCGAAACATCAGCCAGACGTACCCAACCCTTGGTGTGGGACTATTTTATTTCAGCGATCATTATTATCTGGGAGCCTCTGCACCTAACCTTCTTAATTCTGAGCATATTGAAGAACGTAATGGCATACGCGGTTTTGGTAAAGAAAATGTGCATTATTTTCTTACCGGTGGTTATGTTTTGGATATTAATGCTGACATCAAACTTAAACCATCTTTTATGGCCCGTGCCGTAGGAGGCGCTCCCGTAAACCTGGATCTTAATGCCAATGTGCTTCTTTATGATAAACTGGAGGCCGGCCTGGGCTACCGACTGGGAGACGCGATTACCGGTCTGGTCAATTTTAGAGTTTCACAAGGGCTGCGCATAGGTTACGCATATGATTACACGACCTCAAATCTGGGTAACTATAATAATGGTAGTCACGAAATAATGCTTCTGTTTGACCTCAACTTCTTAAATCTGGAACCGCGTTATGAAAAATCGCCGCGTTTCTTCTAGCCCAAAAAAAAGTAATAAATAACGTTAATTTACACCCCCAAAACGTCTATTATGATACAAAAATCTTTACTTCTGTTTGCGCTTTGTTTTGTGTCCCAACTAAGTTGGGGCCAACAGGGGCCACTTAAAGAGGCCAATAAAGCTTTTAAAGCCAATGGTTTTTATGCCGCAATCGCCGATTATAAAACGATCGAAAATCCCAAGGATCAAACCTTGCTGAACCTTGCCGACAATTATTATTACGTAAGCAAAAAAAATAAAGCTGTAGATGTTTATGAAAAAAACAATACGGTAGATATAAGCTTAAACCAAGATGCATTATTGCGCTTTGCAGATGCAGAAAAAGCAACTGATAAGTACGATCAGTCCAATGCAATACTCCCCAAATATGCTGGGAAACCGGTCAATATTCGGAAGGAAATTGTTGAAAGTGCCGAAGATCTTCCACTTTTATTTGATTTACAGATCCTTGATAAGGATTCAGAATATGCAGCCTTTGGACCATCACTTTTTCAAGATAAACTTGTTTTTGCTTCCGATATAAATAAAAACAGGCCCATTTATTCGCGTACGCAACAGCCCTATTTAGATCTATATAGCGCTACGGTAAACGGAAATACGTTAACAGATGTTACCTTGTTTTCAGAAGCGATCAACACACCACTTCACGAAGGAAATGCCACATTTACAAAAGATGGGAAAACAATGTATTTTACCCGTACAAACGATAAATATAAGCGAATAAATGGAGTCAAAATTGCCGTTTTACAGCTCTATAAGGCAGATTTTACGAATGGAGAATGGAAAAATATAAGGAAATTACAACTCAATGATGACTACTACTCAATGGCCCACCCTGCGCTAAGTGGTGATGACAAAGCCCTCTATTTTACCAGCGATATGCCGGGAGGTTATGGTCAGGGCGATATTTATAAAATTGATATTTTGAGCGATAACAGCTATGGAGATCCAGTAAATCTAGGTGCTTCGGTCAATTCTGATATGCAGGAACAGTTTCCATATATTTCAAATAAAGGCAACCTCTATTTTGCCTCAGACCGTTTTATGGGTCTTGGCGGTCTTGACGTATACCGAAGCAATAGTATTAATGGCGCTTTCGCGGAAGCGTATAATCTTGGGGAAACCGTAAACAGCGAATATGATGATTTTTCCCTGCTTATCGACGCGCAACAAGAAACGGGATACCTCTCCTCGAACCGTGGCGGCACAGATAAAATTTACAGATTTACCGCTATGGATAACCGAAAACATCAGCTTACAGGTGTTTTGACCAATGTGGAAACCCAGGATCCCTTATCACAGGTCACTGTTGCGCTATATAAAGAAGATATTAAAGTCACCGAAATACTAACCGATGCGCAAGGCCAGTATAATTTCAGTCTTGAGTCCAATTCGAGTTACCGGGTTGAAGCTGCTTCTCAAAATTTTCAACCGGCGACACGTAACCTTATAATTGATAGAAAAAGTAAGGTGCAACTGGCAATGGATCTAGCGCTACAGCCTGTCAAAAAAACACTGGCAGAACGTAATCTAGACAATATTTATTTTGGTTTTGACAAGTGGGGCATTAGTACGGAAGCGCAGAAAACCATGGATAAATTGGTCGAATTTATGAAAGAAAACCAAAAAATTAAAATAGCAATTGCATCCCATACGGATGCGGTGGGAACGAGTAGTTACAACAAGAAATTATCGCAAAAGCGGGCAAACGCCACAAAAAATTATCTAATAGCCCAAGGTATAACAACAGACCGCTTAAGTACAACGGCTCAAGGTGAAGAGCACTTGCTCGTTGATACTTCTTTAAGTTCACAACAAAAAGCCGGAAAAAACAGGCGAAGCGAATTTAGGATCATTGAAAATTAAGAGCTTGTTTAAACCTGCCTTTCGTGCTGTGGTGGGCAGGTTTAATGCAAACTGATTTTTAAGGGTGTATGGTTTTGGCTAAAAATAAAAATTGTTGAATATCTCGATATTCAACAATTTTTATTTTTAGCCTTGTCTGCCTGACGTAAGCGCGTCAGGCCGTATTCACTAGCTCGGTAGTTCTAATGGATATAAATGAGAAAGGGATCAGACTGCGTGCCAGAGATACACTTAACCAAAGGCTAAAATAAAAAGCGCTTGCCTATTAAGTATCCACAAATTTTGAAAACCAGGTGTAAAGTTCGCCTTTTGTGATGCTTGCACCCTGTTTTACGAGCGCAAAGATATCTGCATTGCGATCTTCTTTTAAGATTTTGCTGGAGGTAAACAGATTGACCGCGTCTGCCATAAGATTAGTCTGCAGCCACTCGTAACCGGCACCTGTGGTAATATCTACCATCTCATTCTCAATCTTTATCGAAATTAGGTTCATGGTAGTCCCGTCTACTTGAAAGAGGAACATGTGCTGGGGCGAAAAATGCTCCAAATACTTCACTTTATCGAGAACACCTTCCCAGATCAGGTCGCTAAAAACGTCAAGCTCCTGCTCTGCAACCTCCGGTTTGTCCCTTTTGATAGTCGCCCACTCAGACGCAGTAATGGTTTGCACCGCAAGAAAGTTAACAAATTCAGGCTTTAGTTCCTCAAGTTGTTCTTTGGTAAGTCTTTGATATTTCATTTCAAATTTAGGTTTTTGAAATTTAGTATTGCTTCAATACTAAAACATACAGGTTAGAGGCAGTTATTTTGTTGGCTATAAAGGGGGAAATGTCAGGCGCAATTAACGAGCAACAGAACAAGTATACGTGTTATAAATTGTTTCTGAACCTATACTTAAATACGAAATGCTGTTTCTATAGGGAGAAAGGACGTTACGGATTTTCATCAAAACATTAAGTTTTGTTCAAAAAAAAAGGCTTCCGCGCAGCGGAAGCCTTTACTTTATCTTAAGCTAGACTAAGAATCTGCTACTACTTCAAAGGTAAAATCCTCAATCACCTCACGGTGAAAACGTAATGAAGCTTCATATTGCCCTAAACGCTTAATCGCGCCGCCAGCAATTGTAATATATTTTTTATCTATCTCTACGCCTTCTTTACCAAGTGCATTGGCAAGATTTGCGCTCGTGATAGAACCAAATAATTTATCTGCTTCTCCAGATTTTGCATTTATCTTGATCTCTAGTCCGCTAAGCTTATTAGCTTGCTTACGGGACTCTTCAATCACTTTCTTATCTTTGTACGCACGCTGCTTTAAAGTTTCCGTACGCACCTTTTTTGCAGAAGGTGTGGCCAGGACGGCATGCCCTCCGGGAATGAGGAGGTTTCTGCCATAACCGTTTTTTACGGTTACCAAATCATCCATAAAACCCAGTTTTTCTACGTCTTTTTTTAATATAACTTCCATACCTGTCTTTTTATTTTAATAAATCTGCTACGTAAGGCATTAGGGCAAGGTGACGGGCGCGTTTTACGGCAACTCCCACTTTGCGCTGATACTTGAGCGAAGTCCCTGTAAGACGTCGTGGCAATAATTTACCCTGCTCGTTTACAAAGCCCAAGAGCCAGTCTGCATCTTTATAATCTACATATTTAATACCCGAACGCTTAAAGCGACAATATTTCTTTGGTTTTGAGGTCTCAATCTTTAACGGAGTCAAATAACGGATTTCCCCATCTTTCTTTGCCTTCGCTTGTTGCTCAATAGATGTTGCCATAATTATGCTTTTTCTTTGTTTCTTTTTCTACGTTTTTCAGCCCATTCAATCGCGTATTTATCCAATCTCACGGTAAGGAACCTCATCACGCGTTCATCACGTCTAAATTCTAAATCAAGATTCGCAATGGCCTCGCCATCTACTTGAAATTCAAAAAGATGGTAAAAACCACTTTTTTTGTTCTGGATTGCGTAAGCTAGTTTTTTCAGCCCCCAATCCTCTTTGGCTATCATCTTGGCACCTTTAGAAACAAGAAGGTCTTCAAATTTCTTTACTGTTTCCTTTACCTGGTCATCAGATAAAACGGGATTCAAGATGAAAACAGTTTCGTAATTGTTCATATTTAGTTATTAGTTTAAAAAATGAGTGCAAAAATAATACAAATTCACTCATTTAACAAACCTTATTACTATAAAATCAGTTTATGTTTTTATATTACGCTCTATATAATAGGTATTTTTTAACTCAAAAAATAAAAAAACCGACGAAATGCACCGTCAGGTTGTTTAATAACTTATTTCTAGTTAGATTTACCTCAATCTTAACTTAATATATTGAATTTTGGAAGAACTCATTCTTGATTGCGCCGTGGTTGATGATTCAGCATTGCAGCGCCTAGCGATTGTAAAGTTGATTAAAGATCACCCTAGCCTACGCCTTGTGGCGCAATATAATAACGCGATAGAAACTAAAAATGGCCTTTTGGAAACCAAAGTGGACCTTATTTTTCTTGATATTGAAATGCCCATACTCACCGGGTTTGATCTCCTTGACGATCTTGTACATAAGCCTCAGATCGTTTTTGTGACCGGCAAAACAAAATATGCCTATAAGGCCTTTAACTATAATGCCATAGACTATTTAAGAAAGCCACTTACCAAAGATCGGTTTATGAACGCGGTGTACAAAGCGCTGAGCATGCATAAACTTAAAATGGAAGGCAATGTGCAGGAAGATGATTACATCTTCGTTAAAAGCAATCTTAAAAAGAAAAAAGTGTTTCTCAACGAACTCAAGTTTATTGAAGCGCTTGGAGATTACGTTAAGCTCATTACCTATAACGAGCCTATTATCGTGCTGTCGACCATGAAGGCCTTTGATGAGCAACTACCGTCAGACCGGTTTATGCGCATTCACAAATCCTATATCATTAATATAGACAAGGTCGAAAAATACAATAGCCGAAATATCGAGATAGAAGGCGATAAAATACCTTTAAGCAGGCATAAAAAAGCTAAACTAATGGAAGTACTTTCCGCTTAAAATATGTGACCTCAAATCTCTTAACACCTTTATACTCAAAAATCCCTTTGTAAATAGACAAAGGGATTTTCAGTTTCAGAACACCTCTAAAAACCAAATTTCGAGTGCTAGTTTAACCTTTTATTATCTATGTCATTGAAATACTCATTCAGCAGTGCCAAACTTCGTGATGCTTCGTTTCTGAAAAAAATCACTGGGTCTGCCTTTCGGAAAAATTTGATTATCATTCCAAACTAAGTCATTAGAGATAATCACTAATAATTATCTACATTAATGACCACTTTCACACTGCGGAACTGGCCAATGCTCAAGAAACTGCCGCGTACCTTATTTATGGCCTTTTTCGTTTTATCAAGACTTTGATTACCGGGTATTTTAATAAGGATATTGCGGTAATACTCATTGCGGATCCGTGAAACGGGCGGTGGTTCTGGCCCCAATACGTGTTCGCCAAAGAGATTTTTCAGCCCTTGCCCCATCCACGCGGCCGCGTCTTCTATTTTTTGATAATCGCGATGTTTCAACGTGATTTTCACAAGTCGGCAAAAAGGCGGATATTTATAAATATGACGTTCTTCCAGCTGCTCTTTGTACATGCCTTCATAATCGTTTACCGAAACCTGCTGCAGGATCCGGTGGTGTGGATTGTACGTCTGTATAAACACCTTCCCCTGTTTCTGTGTCCTACCGGCGCGGCCGGAAACCTGCTGAATAAGCTGAAAACTACGCTCATGAGCCCTAAAATCCGGTATGTTCAGCATATTATCTGCATTAAGGATTCCCACTACGGTCACGTTTCTAAAATCGAGCCCTTTGGTCACCATTTGGGTACCCACAAGAATATCGGTTTCCCCCTGTTCAAAAGCATTGATTATTTTTTCAAAACCATATTTACCACGGGTAGTATCAGAATCCATACGGGCTATGCTAGCTTCTGGATATAGAGGTTTGAGTTCGGTCTCGATCTGTTCGGTACCAAAACCTTTGGTGTCCAGCTCCCCGCTTCCGCAGACCATACATTTTTGCAACATGGCGATGTGGTAACCGCAATAATGACAACGCAATTGGCTGCGGTGTTTGTGATAGGTAAGGCTCACGTCACAATTGGGACACTGCGGGGAATGACCACAGGCCTTGCATTCCAGTATGGGCGAATATCCCCGTCTGTTCTGAAACAGGATCACCTGTTCCCCTTCGGCGAGGGCATCTGTGATTCCGCGCAACAGCACATCACTAAAATGACCAGTCATTAATTTTTTGAAATATTTTTCCTTTATGTCTATAATTATATTCTCTGGCATCATCACATTGCCGAATCGTCTTTTTAACGTGACCAAACCGTATTTGCCATTTGAGGCATTATAGTAACTTTCCATGGAAGGAGTGGCTGATCCCAAGAGCACTTTGGCGCCTTGATCATGCGCCAGCAGCACCGCAGAATCCCGCGCCTGGTAGCGTGGTGCGGGATCAAACTGCTTGTAACTGGACTCATGCTCTTCATCTACAACCACAAGCCCAAGGTTTTCAAATGGTAAGAACAACGCGCTGCGTGCGCCCAGAACAAGCTGCGCCTTATGCCGGTTGTTAAGTACATTGTTCCAGACCTCTACACGCTCGTGAATGGTGTATTTAGAATGATAAACCGACAGCTGATCGCCAAAATAATGCTGCAAGCGTGCAACAAGCTGGGTGGTCAGGGCAATTTCGGGCAGGAGATAAAGTACCTGTTTTCCCTGATTTAGCTGCTCTTTGATCAGATTTACGTAGATTTCGGTTTTGCCCGAAGAAGTGACGCCGAGCAGCAGGCAAACGTCCTTTTCAGTAAAAACGGTTTTGATCTCCTCAAGGGCTTGGGTTTGTGATTCGTTGAGCTCTTTGATCCCTTCATTTTCATCGCCCTCGTACTGAATTCGGTCTTTCTGAATTTTATAGGTTTCAAAAATGCCTTTTTTCTGAAGTGCCTTTAATTGGGCGCTGGTTGCATCGGCAGCTTTTTGCAGTGCTTTGGCCTTAATGGGTTTTTGCGATCGCGCGCTCAGCGTAAAATAATGGAGTACAAGTTCGCGTTGTTTTGGGGCCCGTTCCAAATCATTCAGTAATTCTTGCATGTGTTCCCCTTTGCCATAATGTGGGCTAAGTCGCACATAATTTACCAGTTTTGGTTTATAGGCTTCATGGATTTCCTCATCAAGCTCCACTATATCCTGATCGATCAATTTCTGTATGACCGGCAGCACCCTTTTTTTGCCCAGGATATCCATCACTTCTTTGATGCGTAACGACGAACTTTGATGCAGCGCATCGATCAGTAACTGTACATCATCATCGGCAATACTGGCCGCTTCAAGGTCTACCCCTCTTTTGCGTTTGATAAGCGTTTCACTTTCAAGAATAAAAGCATTGGGGAGCGCTGCCCGCATGACTTCGCCCAGCGTACACATATAATAGGAAGCCATCCATTTCCAAAACTTCAACTGTCCCAGATGTACAATGGGGCGCTCATCCAGAATATGAGCGATATCCTTAGTTTCATATATACGAGGTTCTGTAGTATGCACCCCTACCGCAATGGATGTGTATATTTTTGATTTACCAAAAGGTACCGCAATGCGCATTCCCGGCTGGATATAAGAATACTCCACCTCGGTTATACTGTACGTAAAGGTATTTTCTACAGGAATGGGCAAAATAACATCTACAAAAAACATGGGCTCCATATAAAAAAGAATGGCTGCCTAAAGGGCACCTCTAAAAACCCAACTTTGGACGCTAACTTGTCCTTTTTCCCAGCTACTTCGTTGCCAAAATAGTTCTGCTGAGCCTATCGAAGTACTCATTTGACGGTGCAAAACTCCGTTTTTGTCGCCTCGTTTCTGAAAAAAATTACTACGTGATTATTCCAAACTGCATTTTTAGAGGTGCCCTAAAGATAAGGACAGCCATTAAAATATTTTTTCTGAATTTACTCAAAACGTGACCAATACTGTGTACGTCCGAACAACGAAAAACCAATATATCCCCTTACTTTAAGGCGATCTGGATTTTCTAGGGCAATGTAACATTTGTAAAGTTTTCCCGAAATGGGATCCAAAATTTTACCGTCGCTATATTCATCACCATCTTTTTCAAGTCCGCGTATGATGATCAAGCCATTTATAGGTTTGTTCTTATCCTTGCCTGGGCACTCCGTACATTTGGCATTCTCTTTTTTAGGATCGATAAGGTCAACGATCTTACCATAAATCTTTCCATCTTTTTTATAGATTTCAACAATGGACTTGGCATCGCCAGTCTCATCATCAATTGTTTTCCACTTACCGGTCACATCCTGTGCAAATAGGTTAACTGTTGCAAAAAGGAATATTGTAAGTATAAATCCGGTTTTCTTCATAATAATTAGCTATTAGTTTTTACTTTTTAAATTGTAGAGTGCCGCGTTAAGTTCAAAACCCAAGAGCAACAGATTTGAATTCAACCAAATATAAACCATCATGATCAATAAAGCACCTATTGAGCCATACAACTGGTTATAAGTCGAAAAATCAGTAATATAAATACCGAATAAATACGTTGTTAGCAAAAAAAGTATTGTCGTGAGCAAGGCACCAACAGAGAAAAACCGGTAATATCTTCCTTCTTTTGTTCCGAAGTAATAAAGCGTGCCCACCACACCGTAGATCATCACAATAATAAATACATAACTGCCCAGAGAGGAGATCCACGAATTATCTTTGGTAAATACAAAGCGCTGATGAATCTGGCCAATGGTAAACTGATAATAGACAATAACCACGACACTTAAAAGCAACAACAGGGCTAAAATGATCGAAACACCCACTGCGATTATATACTGACGGACAATTGTACGGTTTCTAGAGGTATGATAGCTGAATTCAAAACCGGTGAAAATGGCATTAACCCCATTTGCCATTAAAAAAATGGCGAAAATCAAGGTAAATGATAAGAGTCCGCCGCGGGGATTTGCCGCGATATCCAGTAAAATAGGTTCAAAAAAATCAGCCGTTTGTGGCGGCAGCACTCCATAGACAAAATTTAGGAACTTCTGCTGAAAATCATCTATGGGCACATAGGGAATAAGGTTCAGGATAAAAAGGAAAAAAGGAAAAAGGGCCATAAAGAAACTAAATGCGATCGCACCAGCACGGGTGGAAAACGTGCCTTTAACAATACCTACCGAATAAAGTTCCCATAAATCATAAAGCGACAGCCCCTTTAATCCAGGCAGGATTATACATTTCATGTAGAGTACAATATCACTCACCACTGGGATTTGTCGCAGTTTTTTTTCTACTTGATCGTCCATTTATACTGCTTTCAAGCTTAAATCCATATTATAGACAGAATGCGTTAACGCCCCGCTGGAAATATAATCGACACCACAATCGGCATATTTCTTAGCAGTTTCTAGTGTAATGTTGCCCGATGATTCTGTCTTACAGGCATTTCCTATACGTTCCACTGCTTTTCTTGTATCTTCATAACTGAAATTATCCAGTAAAATACGATATATTTTACCCGCTTTTAAAATTTCTTCCACCTCATGCAGGTTGCGTGCCTCAACGATTATCTTAAGGTCAAGATTTTCCCGTTTCAGGTAATCCTGTGTTTTGGTTATGGCCTTAGTGATTCCGCCGGCAAAATCTATATGGTTGTCCTTTAGCATGACCATATCATAAAGCGCAAAACGATGATTCTCACCACCACCTATTGTAACGGCCATTTTCTCTAAAGCACGTATTCCCGGAGTGGTTTTACGTGTATCGAGAATTTTCGTTTTTGTGCCTTTGAGCAGATCGGCAAAACTTTTGGTTTTTGTAGCGATTGCACTCATGCGTTGCATACCGTTGAGCACCAGTCGCTCTGCTTTTAATATAGGTTGTGCTTTTCCTTCCACATAAAAAACAATATCACCCTGTTTTACCGGCTCTCCGTCTTTTATTAGAATATCAAGTTCAAGGTCAGCATCCACATAGTTGAAGACTTTTTTTGCAAAAGCTACACCGGCAATTATACCTTGATCTTTTACCAGCAGTTTTGCCTTGCCGGGCGCGTCAGCAGGAATACAGGCTAGTGAACTGTGATCACCATCGCCCACATCTTCCCGAATCGCATTTGCAATGATCAATGCTACTTCTTCTGCTAGTTTTGATTCTGAGATCATATATTTTACTCTTTATTACAGTATTACACAACACTTCCAACCCGTTACAGCTTTAAGAAGTTGCTAATTTCACCCGTTTCTTAATGCTAAATAAAGACTACGGAAGCTAATAATTAATTTTGTCGTACTAAAAGTGGAAATTACGATTCCTGAACAAATTGAACTGAGTAAATTTACCCGTATTTCGTCAGTCCAACATACAAAATCTTATTTTTACGGAATGAATATAAAATTGCTTTGCATCGGGAAAACGGACAATCGCAATCTCGACGAACTTATTTCAGTCTATAGTAAACGGCTGGGTTTTTATATCAATTTTGAACTTGAAATCATTCCAGACCTCAAAAAAACCAAAAATCTGAGCGAAGAGCAGCAAAAAGAAAAAGAAGGTCGCTTAATTTTAGACCGAATAACTGCTCAGGACGAATTGGTTTTATTAGACGAAAAAGGTAAGGAACATACAAGCATGGGCTTTTCTAATTATCTTCAAAAAAAGATGAACAGTGGTTTAAAAACGTTGGTCTTTGTGATCGGCGGTCCTTATGGTTTTTCAACCGAAGTTTATACTAAAGCACTTAGCAAGATCGCACTTTCTAAAATGACCTTTTCGCATCAGATGATCCGTTTATTTATGGTGGAACAATTGTATCGCAGTTTTACGATTTTGAAAAATGAACCTTATCATCATGAATAATTTTGAATTTTGAATAATAAGAAAGTTAAAAATTCTTGAGCAAATACAAAAGTTTTAATATTAAAATCCCTTTTCTAGGGCTTATTTAAAGTCAAATCAGATTGATTTATAAAACCTCGGAGCAAAATGGCAAGTCATTATATTATGATAGCTTTTAAATCTCAATCCAGATAATTGGAAACTAAAACCCTCTATTGAAATTCAACAATTAATCTATCAACAATTAAACAGTTAAACGATCAAACAATCAGGCAAAGCAACATTTAAACAATCCAATAAAAAAACAGTTAAACAATTAAACGATTTAATGATTGCACAATTAAACAATAAAACGATTCAACATTTAAACAATCGAACAAATTAACATTTAAACGATTAAACACTGAGTCCACTCCGAAAAGTCCAATTCTTGGAAACCCGGATCAAATAAGAACTTTTGATATATTTTATCCTAATGAAATTCAGTTGATTACAATTCCGAGATTGATCCTTTTTAAGACGATTCAGCACATTTTATAGTTTTCGGAGTGGACTCAACACTAAAACAATTTAACGATCAAACAATTCGAAAAAAATATGACATTAGTTTTTGCCACCCACAACCCCAATAAGTTGAAAGAAATACAGGCGTTGATACCAACTACCATTCAGCTGAAAAGTCTGACAGATATAGGCTGCACTGAGGAAATAATAGAAGACGCGCCAACAATTGAGGGCAATGCGCTGCTTAAAGCGCAGTATGTTAAGCAAAAATACAATCTAGACTGTTTTGCCGACGATACGGGTCTAGAGGTCGAAAGCTTAAACGGAGAACCCGGGGTCTATAGTGCACGCTATGCCGGCCAACAAAAAAACGCTGAAGACAATATGGATAAATTGTTGAAAGCTTTAGCTAATGAGCACAATAGAAAAGCACGCTTTAAAACGGTTGTTGCTTTGATTATTGATGACAAAAAATATACTTTTGAAGGGATCTGCGAGGGAACTATAACACAGGAAAAAACGGGAGAATCAGGTTTTGGCTATGATCCCATTTTTAAACCTGATACTTTTAACGAAACTTTTGCACAAATGCCGCTTTCGCTAAAAAATGAAATCGGCCACCGTGGAAAAGCAATGCATAAATTGGTGGAATTCCTGAAAAACAGGTAATTTTCTGGAGATTACTAAATCAATAAACACCGCTTTTCATTACCTTTGAGCTACAAATAAAAAAGTCATGAATCTAGCAATTCGAAAAAAGCGCTTTATCGAAAAATTTCAAACAATTGGTGAGGAAGAAAAAATAGCCAGGCTTGAAGCCCTTCTTTCAAAAGAGATAAATAGTGAACAACCTGTTGCTCATACCATAAGCGGAAAAGAATTAACTTCTGCATCCTATATAAATCGAAACCAACAAGCACTCGATTCATACTATAAAGGAAATACAAAAACCACCCCGGAGCTGCTTAAAAAGTACGGTCTTGGTGAGCGATAAAATTACCGCAATTATCTGGTCACACGAGTCTGAAGATGATTTAGACGAAATTTTCAAGCATTATCTCCAATATAATCCTGACAAAGCCTCAGTCACCATTCTCAATATAATAAAGAAAACAGAGCAATTGATTTTCACAAAGCAGTATCAAGTGGATGCGTATGATGCAACTTGCAGAAGGCTTTTTATAGATAAAAAATTCAGAATTGTTTATACTTCTATTAACACTCTTGCGCTAATTTTCGCAGTGTATCCCAACAGGGCTAATCATTCCAAAATCAGAGTGAGATAATAGGCCTAAAATACCATAATTACAATTTTTTTTGGTTAAGTAATGATAAATTCGATATGAATTCTGCGAGCGCAAGGCTTTATTTTGGCAGAAATAGAAAATAAATAACTGTTATTCAATATGATACAAATTTTATAAAATTGCAAAAGAATTCCTAAAATAAAAGTACCTTTGCGCCTTCTTAACCACTACAGGTTATAATAAATATTACATAATGAATAAATTTCAAGCGTTAGGACTGAATGATGCTATCCTTAAGGCTGTTGCCGACTTGGGTTTTACGGAACCTTCGGATGTACAGGAGCAAGCCATTCCCGTCCTATTAAAAGACGATACCGATATCGTCGCACTCGCCCAGACCGGGACGGGAAAAACGGCAGCATTTGGTTTTCCGCTTATTCAAAAAATTGACGCAAATAACAAAACCACCCAAGGGCTTATCCTTTCTCCCACCCGTGAACTTTGCCTACAGATTACCAAAGAAATACAGGCATACGCAAAACATGTAAAAGGTGTAAATGCAGTGGCCGTTTATGGTGGCGCAAATATACAGGAACAGGCGAGACAAATTAAGCGTGGCGCCCAGATTATCGTGGCCACACCTGGTCGTATGATGGATATGATGCGCAGAAGAATGGTTGACATCAGCCAATTGAGCTATTGTATCCTCGATGAGGCCGATGAAATGCTGAATATGGGCTTTTATGAAGATATTACCACCATTCTCGCCGATACTCCAGAGAATAAAAACACGTGGCTATTTTCTGCCACAATGCCCAAAGAAGTTGCCCGTATTGCCAAGAAATTCATGAAATCCCCGGTAGAAATTACTGTGGGAACTAAAAATACCGGTGCAGAAAATGTTTCACATGAATATTATCTGGTCAACACCCGCGACCGCTACCAAGCCCTAAAAAGACTGGCAGATGCAAATCCAGAGATCTTCTCAGTCGTATTTTGCCGAACCAAACGCGATACGCAAAAAGTGGCAGAACAGTTGATTGAGGATGGCTACAACGCAGCAGCCATTCACGGTGACCTTAGCCAGAACCAGCGAGATCTGGTAATGAAAAGTTTTCGGAACAGACAAATACAGATGCTTGTGGCGACAGATGTTGCTGCCCGTGGCATAGATGTAGATGACATTACTCACGTAGTCAACTATCAGCTGCCATATGAGCCCGAAATCTACACCCACCGCAGTGGCCGTACTGGTCGTGCCGGTAAAACGGGGATCTCTATAGTGATCGTTTCAAAAAGCGAGGTGCGCAAGATCAAGCAGATTGAAAAAATGATCAATAAGAAGTTTACGCAGAAAGATATCCCTACAGGAATGGAAATCTGCGAAGTGCAACTTATGCACCTTGCAAATGATATTAAAAATACCAAGATCGACCATGAGATAGATCCTTATCTTTTTAGTATCAATGAAGTGCTTGATGGTTTGACTCGGGAAGAGATTGTACAAAAGGTATTTTCAGTAGAGTTTACCCGGTTTTTTAACTATTATAAAAAAACCAAAGATCTAAATACGGAAATTGCTGCACAAACAAAAGAGGCCTCTGGCGATTCTACACGTTATTTTATTAATGTAGGTGCCAAGGACAATTTTGACTGGATGAGCCTCAAAGATTTCCTTAAAGACCTCACCGGACTTGGTGACGGTATTTACCGAGTGGATTGTAAAGACAGTTTTAGCTTTTTTAATACGGATACAGAGCATAAAGATGCCGTTATTGCCCTTTTTGAAGACTATAAGCTTCAGGGGCGTGACATTCACGTAGAAGTCACTAAAGATACCCGCGACAGTGGTGGCGGTGGCGGTAAAAAGCGCAAAGGAAAAGGCCGTAAGAGCGAAGGTTCGGGCGGTAGGAACTCTGATAGAAGCTTTTCCGGTGGCGAAGGCAAAAACAGAAGTGAACGACGTGGCGGTAATGATAGTGGTGGTGGTAAATCACCATTTTCAGGAAAAAGAAGACGTAGGGATAGGAATTAAAACCCAAATTAGTTCAAATCATTAATTTTAGTATGATAATCGCTTCTCTTTTTCTAAATTGACGCCACTTATGAAAAAGATCTTTTTTACGCTACTCCTTTTATGTGCGACCTGTCTATGTTTTTCTCAGGAAAATCAAGACCGCGAAACCGTAAGCGGTACAGTTCTTAATGCCTCTACAGATGAACTACTGGAAGGGGTGAATATAATAAACCTTAATAATGTAAAGGGTGCCATTACCAATGCCGAAGGTATTTTTGAAATACGGGCCAAGGTTAATGACACCCTTTATTTTTCCTTTTTAGGTTTTAAAACGCTACAGGTAAGGGTTACCAATGACTGGCAGAAATTTGGTGATGTGAAGGTTAAAATGACCGAAGTAGGAATCGCCCTTGAGGAGGTCATCGTAAAAGATGTCGAACTTACTGGGTATCTGGAAATAGACGCTAAAAATGTTCCGGTTTTTAAAAATGTACGGTACAGCATCAGCGGACTGGATTCTGGTTATGAGGCCGGAAATAGCCAACCAGGAGCCATTAATAAGGTACTTAATGCCGTTTTTAACCCAGCTGATTTTCTCTATAAAGCTTTTGGAAAAAGGCCACAGCAAATGAAAAAAATGCGGGGAATGAAGGATGATGATAAAATCAGGGCGTTGCTGTTGACTAAATTTGACCGGGAAACCCTTGCCGCATTATTGCAGGTAACCACGGTAGATATCGATGAGATCTTACGCCGTTGCGATTATTCCGAGAGCTTTGTAAAAACCGCAAACGATCTGCAGATCCTGGATGCGATAAGCAGTTGTTACGAAGAATACAAAGTACTCAACCGGCAGAGGTAAAAGTCCCCCTAGCCCCTGCCCCCTAACCCCCGAAGGGGGAACTACAAGTTGGATTGGTAAATAGGTGATTTTTTGTATTAGTATTGTACTGGAAAAT
>JBDNGW010000734.1:0-2329 GCA_041689735.1 Leeuwenhoekiella sp.
ACCTGTGGCGCAGTTCTCCTTTAAACAATTGGGACCGGGCCTCTTATTTGCAGGTGCCGCTATAGGCGTCTCTCACCTCGTGCAATTTACTGGCGCGGGAGCGAGTTATGGTTTTGGACTTCTGTGGGCATTGTTGCTCATTCACCTCATAAAATATCCGTTTTTTCAATTCGGGCCGCGCTATGCCGCGGTTACCGGGAAAAGTCTGCTTGACGCGTACCTCAAATTGGGAAAGGGCATACTCTGGTTTTATTTTGTCCTGAACCTGCTCAGCATGTTCACCATTCAAGCTGCGGTAACAGTAGTTACGGCCTCGCTGGCGTCCTATATTTTTGGTTCTAGCATGAGTATTTTGAGTTGGTCGATGCTCCTTACCGCCATTTGTACAGTCCTTCTTATGGTGGGCAAATATCAATTGCTGGACAAAGTCATGAAAATCATCGTGGTCACGCTCACCGTGAGTACGCTGGCTGCAGTGGCCTTTGCGTTTTTTGATACCGAAAAAACGGTGGAACTTAGCCAAATTCTACCAACGGACACCTTGGGAATTGCATTTTTAATCGCTTTTATGGGTTGGATGCCCGCACCTTTAGATATTTCCATTTGGCATTCTTTATGGTCACTTGAAAAGGCCAAAGAAGGAATTATCACTGAAAAATCAGCTATTTTTGACTTTAATGTGGGCTATGCGGGAACGATCATTGTCGGCATCTGTTTTATAGGTTTGGGCACGCTGGTCATGTACAACAGCGGCAATACTTTTAGCGCAAGCGGAACTGGTTTCGCCAAACAGCTAATTGACATGTATACCACCAGCCTGGGTCAATGGACGTTCTGGATCATAGGCATCGCGGCCTTTACAACGATGTTCAGTACCACGCTCACCACACTTGACGCATCACCACGAGCCATGGCAAAAACTAGTGAATTGCTCACCGGCAAAAAATTAAAGTACAATTATACGGTTTGGTTGGTGCTGCTCATTGTGGGTACCTGCAGTATTCTTGCGTGGCTTTCCAGCGAAATGGGAACACTGATAAAAATTGCGACCATACTGTCATTCCTGGCCGCGCCTTTTTATGCCTATGCCAATTACCGCGCGATAACATCTCCAGAAATCCCCGAATGCGCCCGGCCGGGGAAAATAATGCGGGCCTTATCTTTAGTAAGCATCGTTTTGCTCATCGCCTTCAGCATCTGGTATCTTTTAACCTTACTTTCTTGATTCGCCCGGTCGCGTGCGGATAGGTGCATTTTCTATAACTGTAGACAGTACTATATGGGTTTTTGTCTCGCCATAGGTAAGAAGTTTATCTATAAATTCCTCAAGGTGAAACTGATCGAAAAGAACCACCTCCATTACGATATTCTCGTTTCCTGTGATGCGGTAGCAGTTGAGCACTTCACTAAATTGGGTGACTTTTTCAAGAAAAGGTTTCAGTCTTCCCATAAATGCACGTAAAGTAATGATCGCTTTAAGCTGGTGACCAGTTTTAAAGTGGGAAACTTCTGCCTTGTAACCCAGTAAAATACCGGCATCTTCCATTTTTCGAATACGTTCTGACACTGCGGGGGCGCTCAGTGCAAGTTGCCTGCCCAGTTCCGCCGTGCTCAAGCGCGCATTTTTCTGTAGGGCCTGAAGAATACTCCAGTTGGTCGGATCTATTTTCATTTTAAAGTTTTTAGTCAAAAGATTCGTGCATACTAAAGCAAAACTAAGGTTTTACTTTACAATCGAAATACAAACGGACTGATTATCCACTAATTTTGATACTGTATGAATGCAGTGCCAAAAAATAGACGACTTTACAATAAGGCACTTGAGATATTGCAGCTTTCGCGCAGTATTTCGGGCTGTTTGGCCTTTGATTTTAACGAACTGGATGACAAGGGCAATGAGCGGGAAGCTATTTATTTTACCGGCGATATGGTCATGCACTCAGACGCGCTCGCTCCTGGAATAATCGCCGCAGAAAACGAACTATTTCAAGATGACCGCATACGCCAAGCACTTTCTCTAGAAAATGTCACTTATAAACTTCTAAAAACCTGTGAACGCCTGGAGCGCGCTGAAAGCAACGGTCGCGATTTTCTATTCCTACTGCGTAAAGAACTTAAAAAGTTCAATAGATTGCAGAAAAAATGGGTGCTGACTTTATAAAATCGGCATTTCATTGATGTTTTTGATTTTACCATAGGCGAAATAAGTGCATTTACCTTTTAATTATTGTACAATACTTCGTTTAGTTTTAGGCGGCCCTAGCACCGTAGGTTAAAAGCTTCCGGATCTTTTCCTTGTTTTTTGGTCTGTTCGGGTCAATGGCGAACA
>JBDNGW010000735.1:0-5482 GCA_041689735.1 Leeuwenhoekiella sp.
ATTAAACGATTATGCCTTGATAATTGCTCAATTCCCTCATCCGTTTTTTTATTGAAATAGCCAAAGTTTCTTCAAAAAATGGACGTGTTCTCTCTAAATATTCAGTGAGAATATTCATAGTATTTTGAAGGTTTTGAATAACCATAAAATCTTTTACTTTTAAAGTCAATTCTTGAGACCTATCGTTTACTGTTAAAAAGTGTATGAAATTTTTAGACTCTATAAGGAATATAAAGGGTAATTAGAAATATTTAATCAGGTGTCAGGTTGAGCGCAGTCGAGACCTAATGACCTTTCAACTGCGCCTGCCTGCCAGAGGCACGACAGGCAGGCTCAAGGTGACATTTTCATCAAACAATATGTTATTTTTAAATTTGGCTAAAAATTTTGCGATTTGAAACCATCCTATTTGTTCAAAGTCTTGAAAATCTATTTGCTTTTTATCAAAATACTTCGACAATAAAATAATTTTGTTGTGCACTCTTTCTGCTTGTATTTATACAAAATGTTAGAATATCTTTCCAATTAACTGTGACGTTCTTTCGATTTTACTTTATTTTCTATAAAACAAATAGAATCATCGCTTGCGATAACTATATCTATAACGCAATCGTTATCATCTTGGATGGGATATCTAACTTGGGTATTATTTTATATACATCACTTTTCAACGCTAGAATTTTCTTTAGAAACTTGATTTTGAAATCTTCATCCAGGTTTAATATTCCAGCAAAAAATTATGTAGTAAAATCATCCATAAGTGTTTTTTCAGAATAATTTATATAGCGTTTCAATAACTGTTTTGATAATTATTTTATCCTTCTGATTATTCCTGATTTTGGTATGAATAAGGGCACATGTTTTTTAGGAAACCTGCAAATACGTGCTCCATCTGAGTTTTTTCTGACGTGATGATTTTTTCGATGAATTTTCCTAATATAATGGTGCACTTCGTCCTTTTTCCAATGCGTAAAAAGCAATTGAACCGGTAATTGGTAACGATTAAGATCAAAAAAGAGGTTATTTCATAGTAATTAGTAAAATTCACCCAATTCTCATTAAGTTAAAACGGATTATCTAACCCTTCATTTTTTAGCGGAAAAGAATGGGGTTAAGGCTTTATTAGTAACTAGATACCTCTTTAAAATATTTTTTTTCGGCACATGAAATAATGATGTTGCCTTTATTCATTAACAAAAACTTTGCATTTTAACTGCCATATTTTTGAAAAGGTCAATTTTTTTAGCATATTGCATGCGTTCTTAAAAAAAATATCAGAAACCAACTCTAAAGTTCTTATGAAGAAATTAATCTTTTCAATGTGCTATTTTTTACTTCCTTTAACGGGTTTTGCCCAAGAGCGTCAAAATATAGGCGCAAGCATTGATCAAGCCTTTGAAAAATATACTGCTCCCATAATAAATACCATAATGTATCCCATTGAGATAGCTGGTAAAGAAATGCCCATTGTGATCATGATCTTGTTGCTGGGAGCCATTTTTTTTACGATTTATTTTAAAGGGGTCAACTTACGGTATTTTAAAGATAGCCTTAAAACAGCCTGGGGAAAATATGACGATCTAGACCACTACGTGCCAGCAGGTAATGATATCGTGGTCGAGGATGGCAAGGTCAAGCATACGGTAAAGCTTACTGGAGAGGTTCAGGGTGAAGTTACCCATTTTCAAGCATTAACGGCTTCACTTTCGGCCACTGTAGGACTGGGTAATATTGCCGGAGTGGCCGTGGCGATCGCCATAGGTGGGCCTGGAGCTACAATATGGATGATCATGGCCGGTTTTCTGGGTATGGCATCAAAATTTGTGGAATGTACCCTAGGTGTAAAATACCGTGAGGTAGATGAAAATGGAAAAACCTACGGCGGGCCCATGTATTACCTTTCCAAAGGCCTTGAAGAAATGAACCTCAAAGGTTTGGGTAAAGTGCTTGCTGTGTTTTTTGCCGTGATGTGCATAGGCGCTTCCTTTGGCGGCGGGAACATGTTTCAATCCAACCAGGCCTCCGCCCAGTTGATCCAGATGACTGGATGGGAAAATCCCAATGCGGGTCTTTATCTGGGACTTATGATGGCCCTGGTAATAGGTCTTGTGATTATAGGTGGGATTAAAAGAATCGCATCCTTTACTGAAAAAGTAGTGCCCTTTATGGCAATTGTTTACGTGCTTGCCGGTTTTGTGATCATTGGTATAAACTATGATATGATCGGCTTTGCAATCGTGCAGATCTGGGAAGGTGCCGTAAGTCCTAATGCTGCCTTTGGTGGTGTGGTGGGGGTACTCATCGTTGGATTTCAACGTGCTGCTTTTTCTAACGAAGCGGGGGTAGGTTCTGCTGCAATCGCGCACTCGGCCGTAAAAACACGCTATCCTGCAAGTGAGGGATTAACGGCCTCACTGGGGCCCTTTGTAGATACGGTGATCATTTGTACCATGACCGCGATCGTGATTGTAATAACCAATGCAAAACATAATCTTTTTACTTATGGGAATCTGGATGCCGGAAGCAATGTGATGCTGAATGCAACTAATCAACCTATAAATGGCGTTGATCTTACTTCAGTGGCTTTTGATTCTGCCATTCCTTACTTTTCAATCGTGCTTACCGTTGCGGTTGTACTTTTTGCGATCTCTACCGCGATCTCTTGGTCGTATTATGGACTACAATCGTGGAAATATCTTTTTGGAAAAGGTAAAGCGCAGGATATTACCTATAAGGTTTTGTTTCTCATATTTGTGGTAATAGGTGCAGCGTCCAGTCTGGGTGCGGTGATAGCCTTCTCTGATGCCATGATCTTTGCTATGGTTTTCCCTAACATCATAGGTTTGATACTGCTCTCACCAAAAGTGCGAAAAGAGCTCACTGCCTATCTCAATGCGATCAAAATAGGGCGTATAGATGCCGTTATTGATAAAGACAGTAAACGGACGAAACAATCGTCTTAAGAGCTTGTTTAAATTGACTCCTGTCTTATTTCTAATGTTTTGCAAACCTTGGCGTTGTCTAAAAATAGTTGAATGTCCCGATATTCAACTATTTTTATACTTAGCCAGAACCTCAAACCCTTAAAAATAAGTTTGAATTGAATTTAAACAAGCTCTAATAAAAAATATTTAAAATGAGCTTTAAATCCCGCTTCGTTCTCAATGTGCAGCAACGAAGCGGGATTTTGCTATTAATGGTGTTTATTTGCGCGGGAATTTCACTGCATTATTACTGGGATTTCAGCCCTAAAATACCCAAAAATGATCCAAAAGTAGCCGTTTTTAGGGACCGTATAGATTCGCTTAAGGCGTTTAAAATTGGCGATACGTTGCCCAAAATTTATCCGTTCAACCCTAATTTTGTCTCAGACTATAAAGGGTACATGCTGGGAATGTCAATAGTGGAGATCGATAAGTTACACCGCTTCCGCGAAAGCAATAAATGGGTCAATTCCGTGGCGGATTTTAAGAAGGTTACCGGTGTTTCCGATTCGTTGCTGGCCGAAATCTCACCTTATTTTAAATTCCCCGAATGGGTCACAAACCCAAAGCCCAAAAAAAGTTATACCTCCCGCAAGTGGAAAACCAACGCCCAAAAGACAGGTCTGAATTCTGCAAGCGTAGATGATCTGCTAGTAGTAGACGATCTTACCGAAAAATTGGCCATACGTATTGTAAACTATAGAAAGCGGCTGGGCGGTTTTTTAGAGGATAATCAGCTTTTTGATGTGTACGGTTTGCCCAGCGCAGTCGTCTTTAAGATCAAAGATGAGTTTTCGGTGAAGACTAAACCGGTAATAACGCGCATCAACGTAAATGATGCAAATGCTTCAGATCTTTCTACGGTGTCCTTCATTACTTTTGATATTGCGCGCGAGATTGTAAATTATCGGGAACTGCACGAAGGGATCGCAGAAATGGACGAGCTGCTTAAAATAGAAGGGATAAACGCATATAAATTAAAGCGAATTAAATTATATTTGTCGTCCAGCCAGAAATAAGGACCAGATTTTTGTGGTATCCTTTTGTAAGCTAACATAATCTATACCTACCAATACAACGTTAGTTTTAAAACGAAATAGAGTAGATGAAGAACACATATTTTTCAGAAGAGCATGAGCTTTTTAGGCAGAGCTTACGGGATTTTTTAGCTAAAGAAGTAGTGCCGCATATTGATGAATGGGAGAAAACTGGCAGCATTGACTCCGGTATCTGGAAGAAATTTGGCGATATGGGATTTTTCGGCATTAATTATCCCGAAAAATACGGCGGTTTGGCGTTGGATATTTTTTACACGGTTATTTTTTTAGAAGAACTTCAAAAGATCAATTCCGGTGGTTTTGCAGCTGCCATGTGGGCACACGCTTATTTGGCGATGACACATATCAATGCCGAGGGTGATGAACGTATTAGGGAAAAGTATCTGGTGCCCAGTATAGCCGGCGAAAAAATAGGCTGTCTTTGTATCACGGAACCTTTTGGTGGTTCAGACGTGGCCGGGATGCGCAGTACGGCAGTACTGGATGGAGATCATTATATCCTTAATGGCTCGAAGACTTTTATCACAAACGGAGTTTGTTCAGACTATTTAATAGTTGCGGCAAAAACCGATCTCGAAGCCGGAAATAAAGGGATGAGCATTTTTGTACTGGATCGCGAAATGGAAGGAATTAGCGCAACAAAACTCGACAAACTGGGCTGGCGCGCTTCCGATACCGGAGAAATCGCTTTTGATAATGTAAAAGTGCCCGTTGCAAACCTAATGGGCGAAGAGGGGCAAGGCTTTCCTTATATTATGCAACATTTTGCCCTAGAACGTCTTATTATGGGTATAAATGCGCATGCACGGGCGGAATTTGCGCTTGAGTATGCCATGGGTTATATGGAAGAGCGTACGGCATTTGGCAAAAAAATAAACAAATTTCAGGCGTTGCGTCATAGAGTTGCCGAAATGGCAAGCGATATTGAAATCTGTAAAACCTTTAACTATGCCATTGCAGACAATCTTGGCAAGGGTGAATATGTGGTGAAAGAAGCGAGTATGTCCAAAATGAAGTCCACAAAAATGGCGGATGAGGTAATCTATGATTGCCTACAAATGTTGGGCGGTTATGGCTATATAGAAGATTACCCACTGGCACGTATGTTTCGCGACAGTAGATTGGGGCCCATAGGCGGTGGCACTTCGGAAATACTCAAAGAAATCATCGCAAAAATGGTGATCGATAAAAAAGAGTATAAACCAGCGGCACGGTGAAAATCAGTTTTCAGTGGCAGTTTTCAGTGAGCAGTCTCAGTAAGCAGTGAAAAGAAACAGTGAGCAATTAGCAGTAATTAGTAATTAATGCGAATCAAGAGTTGAATATTAGTGTTATAAAAGCAGCTGCCAATCTTCCATAAACATGTAGGTTCAGACCTTTTGTCGACCTTACCTTACTGGCTTTCTGTATATCGGATTTTTCAATGATCCAACTAAACAG
>JBDNGW010000736.1:0-3377 GCA_041689735.1 Leeuwenhoekiella sp.
ACTTTAGGCTCTGTATATAAATAACCTGCCCGTTTCTCCTTGTTCTTTTTCTCGCGCACTGCGTTGAAAATACTCGTCATAGCTACGGCTATGCCTGCGTTTTTCGCCTTGTGGTCAAACAAAATAACTGCCTATAATTCGGTCACTTTATTTCTTAACAGATCCTTAGGTAGTAATGAGAACAGGTATTTATCTTAGAATGTTTTCAACTAAAGTTTTTTTGATAAAACCACTACTTTTAACATTGTCTTTTAACAGATAATCCTTGCTTGAAGTTATTTACAACGCTATTTTTGCAAAACCCCTTCTTCTCACTTAATGCAATTTGTCTTTTCAGACGGAAAGTATAATAAGTTACATATTCATAAAATTGACCATTTGCGCACGTTTTTGTGTGACTCTTATGGCGAAGCCGTGATTAGCTTTCAAAGTTTTACAAATTGGCTTTAGTTGCTTTTGTTATAAGTACCACCAATTTTTCATGTGCTTATGCTCTTTTAAATAGCCGTTTTCTATTAATCCCTTAGTTATGGAATCCAAAGTGTCAGAATCTTCGTATATGTCTAATAATGTAACGATTAAACATATTTCCTTATTACAAGTATGCGGTTTATGTTGAAAACTGCTAATTTTATAGGACAAATTCAATACGTAACCGTTAAGTAACGTACAAATGAGAGGTTCCCGTTATATCATACCTATTTCCATACTTGTACATTTAATTATAATCAATGGGACGCTTTATGTGTTGACGCCCGAGACCTATTTCCATTGGGTAAATATTTCCTACTATAGTGTTTCCTGGTTGCTTATTGCCTACAGCCTGAACTATTATCCTACTGCCCGTCAGGAACGGTTCCTGACCAATATCATTCTGGTCTTGCAGTTATATATCATTTTTGGGCTCAGCTATTTTGCATTTTTTACGTTTAGACATTTTGATTACGACCTATTGCCGGAGCAGTTGACTATTTTTGGATTAATCTGTTTCTTTCTTTTTCTTAGCCGCGCGCTCTTTTATTATGCTCGAAGCAAATACCGATTGGGGGGCGGTAATTTTGTGAATGTCGTGGTCATTGGCAGGGACAAAAACCTAAAAAAGTTGCGTGCGTTTTTTGATCAGCCCGATCTTGGCTTTCGCTATAAAGGATATTTTGCCAATGCCCCTTCCCCAAGCGATACCTATCTGGGGGCGTTTAAAGATTCGTTGGACTACATTCTCAAAAACGATATAGACCAGATTTATTGTATGGTCTCTCAGTTGGAACAGTGCGAACTAAGGGCATTGATCAATTTTGCCGACAATAATTTCAAAAAATTACAGATTATCCCCGACAATAAAGAAATATTTACCCGGGGCATGTCCATTGAACTTTATGGGATGATCCCCGTGTTGAACATGCGGGAAATCCCACTTGAAAAAGAATACAAGAGAGCTTTAAAACGCACCTTCGATATTGTTTTCTCCTTATTGGTCATTGTCCTCATCCTATCGTGGCTCACACCGCTACTGTTTATAGTAATGAAGTTGGATTCCAAAGGAAATTTATTTTTTAGACAAAAGAGACATGGAGCCAAAAAGGAAGAATTTTGGTGCTATAAATTTAGATCGATGGCTGCCAGTGCTGACGCCAATTACCAGATGGCAACCTTCGGTGACTCCCGTATTACTCCGTTGGGCAAATTCTTACGTAAAACAAGCCTTGATGAACTGCCTCAATTTTATAATGTATTTTTGGGCCATATGAGTGTGGTAGGCCTCAGGCCACATATGGTTTTCCATTCTGGCGAATTCGAACTTGAAGTGGATAAATATACGGTGCGCCATTTCGTAAAGCCAGGTATAACCGGTCTGGCGCAAATAAAGGGATATCGGGGGGAAATCATTTGCAAGGCCGATATAACCAATAGGGTGCGCCTGGATATTTTTTATGTGGAAAAATGGTGCATGCTTTGGGATATTGAGATTATTCTGGGAACGGTGCGCAATATGTTTAAAGGTGAAGAAAAAGCCTATTGATTAAAATACTCTCCTCTTTACTTGAGGTTTTAAATGAAATAAAAGGATACTAATTATACAAAGAGCAATGACATTAAGGAAAAGGAATTATTTTTTGAGCTTACTCATCCTCAGTCTTTTGGTTACATCTTGTGTTAATACCCGCAAGGCCACGTATTTTAACGATGTGGGCGATCAAGAGTTTAAGGATCAAATGGAAAATCTGGAACCGGTTTTACAGGCCAATGATATTTTGAGTATTTCGGTGAGCAGCCTGAACCCTGAAGCGGCGGAAATTTTCAATGTTGCCAATCTCACAGCTACACAGAGTTCCTCGTCTGAAGGAAAGACGACCCAAGCTTCCGGTTACTTGATCGATCCCGAAGGTTTTATACGCTTTCCGTTTTTGGGCAAGATCAAAGCTGGCGGAATGACCAAAAAACAACTCCGGGAAGGGATAACCCAAGAGCTGACCGCTAGGAAACTTTTGCTGGAACCCATTGTTGACGTGCGCTACCTTAATTATAAGGTCTCCGTACTTGGCGAGGTACAGAACCCTTCCGTTTTGACCATTCCCAGTGAGAAGGTATCGCTTTTAGAAGCGCTGGGACTTGCAGGTGACCTGACCATTTACGCTAAACGTGACAATATACTCCTGATTCGCGAAAAAGATGGAGTCAAAGAAACCCACCGAATCAACCTCACTACCGATGAGATTTTCACTTCCCCTTATTATTATCTCCAGTCTGGTGATGTGGTCTATGTACAGCCCAATAGATCCAAAGTAGCGAGTACTACAAGGTTTGTGTTCTGGTTGCCGGTTATATTAAGTGCGCTTTCGTTTGGGATTATCGCCATAGACCGATTATAGAAACAATAACATCCTTAATGCAAGTCTACGAGCTATGCATTTGAAAAAATATTGTATTATTTCGGAGCGAGCTTCGGAATTTAAGATTTAAAATTCCGCTGCCCCAGATAAATATTGTTGCGTAATTAGCTTGCAGGCAGAGCCGTTTATAACTATTAATATTTTGCTCCGCTTGTGCGGATTCAGTATATCGAATTGCCCTAATAAAGTAGAAAGAACTATGTCCTACACTAAAAAGTCAGGAAAAAACGAAAACCTGTTCAGTACCCTGGTTGATCTATTTTTCCCCTTTTGGCCGCTTTTGGCCATTATTTTGATCCTGAGCATAGCCCTAGCCTGGACTTATAAAAAATATCAGACGCCAATCTACGGAGTTACGGCCACACTCATCATAAAAGATGAAAATAAAGGCGTTGACAACTCTAAGATGGTGGAGTCAATGAACCCGTTTAATTCCAAGAAAATCGTGGAAAACGAAATTAAGGTGATTCAGTCTCCTGATTTAAT
>JBDNGW010000737.1:0-3390 GCA_041689735.1 Leeuwenhoekiella sp.
AATACTATAAAACGTGCTGAATCGTCTTAAAAAGGATCAATCTCGTAATTGTAATCAACTGAATTTCAATAGGATAAAATATATCAAAAGTTCTTATTTGATCCGGTTTTCCAAGAATTGGACTTTTCGGAGTGGACTCATTGTTAGAATGTTCAATATTATAAAGTGATCCACCGGGCTGTGCAAGTTTTCCTATTTCGCCAGAATTCATGTCAAAAAACCGGGCGGTCTTGGCTTTTTTTATTGCAATATCTACTGATCCCAACCAGGCATCATCCATGCGCACAAAAGCTACCAGATTTGCTCCTCCATCCACGACCGCAATGTTCATTTTAGTGTCTATACTTTTGGCCTTTGTTTTTGCCGCTTCGATTAATTTTTGAGCTTGTTCTAATGCGATATTCATTATAGATAATTTTTGGTTAAACCTTTTTTAATTTTTAATATGAATTGGGCAATTATTCAATACAGATCTTTGTATTTTATTTCGGCACCTTTATCAAAATTGGCAGGTCTTTGCAAAGCATCTATAAACCGTTAATTTATACCAATACCTCTTTTATACTAAAATAACCAGAGAATGCACCGATTTTATATTTAGGCAAATGGCAATACGCTTAGCTTTGCAACTGCGACTGCAGCCGTAGATAATAGTAAAGGGAAACAGAAACAATGCCTCACTTTTTAAAACGAAAGATACAATGCTAATAGTTTTCCTAAATTTATGCAACAGTAGAAAAAACGCCCAATTCACGACCTAAAATAGCAAATAATGAGGACAAAAAGACCTGTTTTAGTTCTTTTTATGAATTGTAATAAGTCTTATTTCGGCGTTTTTTTTCAAAAGCCTTGTTGAATATGCACAAATTAATATAGCTATAATTACAACAGATCTTCGCATCTTTAGTACCATGAAGATTTTTTAAGGACTCATTATGGAAATATAAAGAATACATTCAAAAATATACCTAAATCACCATTTTTCAAAAATAGCAAAACAACATTAAACACGTCAAAAACGACAATAAAGAATCATAAAACAGCTGAAAATAGTGTATTTTTAAAGGGGAAATTTAAGCTAAAAAATGGCATTAGGTGCACTGCGAGCATTGGTTCTGGCCGGTGGAAGGTCGACACGTATGGGGACAGATAAAGGTGATCTTATCTATTATAAGGAACCTCAAAAATATCATGTTGCCAAGCAGTTACAAAATCTGGGACTGGAGACTTATATTTCTTTGCGTAGAGAGCAACAGCAGGATAAGGGTTATAATTATATCATTGATTCCCAGAAAGAAATGGGACCGCTTACTGGGCTGTTCAGCGCTTTTGAAAAAAAGGAGGATGCGTGGCTCTGTGTAGGATGTGATTATCCTTTTTTGAGTGATTTACATTTCAAAAAACTGCTGAAAGCACGCAAAAAATCACTATTTGCGACCGTTTTTCAGGATATAAACACTGGTTTTTTGATTCCGACCATAGCTATTTATGAAGCGGCTTTTTTTGAAGTACTAAGAGAGAATATTTTCAAGAATCAGTTCTCACTACAGCAGATGCTTACAAATTGCCCGTGCAACATTATTCCGGTAAGCGGGGAAGCTTTTATAAGTGTAGACACACAACAAGATTATGAACGAATTATCAGAAAGCTCCATTTTCCGCAAGGAAATCGTTAAAATAAATGAAAGCGGTATTGATCACGTAATTGATACCCTTGCAGTGGAAGAGCCCTTGGAAATAAGCATTAGCGTGCTCAAAGCATCGCCTCCAGTGGTCAACAAAAACATTTCCATAACCATGCGGACCCCTGGTCATGATGCTGATCTCGCGGTAGGTTTTCTATTTACCGAAGGGCTTATCGCCAGTGCAGAACAAGTGGAAAATGTGATCGTCACCGAAAATAAAGTCAACGTTTTCCTCAATAATTCAATTCCGCTAGATTTAAGTCAGCTGGAGCGGCATTTTTACACCAGCAGCAGTTGCGGGGTTTGCGGCAAGGCCAGTATTGACGCGATAAAAACTGTTTGCCAACTCGAACTGTCCCCTACTCCACTACATGTAGATATCGAACTTATAAAAGGTTTTCCGGAGGCATTGCGCAAAAAGCAGGAAGTTTTTGACCGCACCGGCGGTTTACACGCTGCCGTACTTTTTGATACAGCGGGTCAGCTACTGGATTTACGTGAGGACGTGGGCCGTCACAACGCACTGGATAAATTGATAGGCGCTTCCTTCAAAAATAACCAACTTCCACTCGCAGAACGCTTGCTGTTGCTCAGCGGCAGGGCCAGTTTTGAACTGATCCAGAAAGCCTCCATGGCCGGAATCCAATTTGTAATGGCGGTGGGAGCACCTTCTAGCCTTGCAGTACAATTAGCAATGGAATTCAATATGACACTTGTGGGTTTTCTCAGTAAAAACCGATATAATATTTATTGTGGTTCCGAAAGAATTTTAGATAAGGAATCTATCTTAAATGGCAAATAGGTATCTTTAAAACGAAATTCATTAGTCATTTGGACATCAGCTTAAGCCGAAAAATATCAATTTATCATGAAAATCAGAATAAATGAAAATTCCGTACGCTTTCGGTTAATGCGCTCTGAAGTGGAGCAAGTCTGTACCCAAGGAAGCTATACGGAATATACTGAATTTGATACAGCGCATTTTAGTTACAGTGTTACCGTAAAAGAGGATATTAGTAATCTAATGGTCGATTTTAAGGAAAATGCAATCATGTTATACCTTCCCAAGCAGTTTATTGATAAATGGCAACATACAGACCGGGTGGGTTTTGAACACCAGATTCCGCTTAAAAACGGTAAAACGCTGCTTGCACTTCTGGAAAAGGACTTTGTATGTCTAGATGATAACCGCGAGGATCAGTCAGATAATTATCCCAATCCCATGGCAGAAAAGCTGCGCTAAATCCTAAACGATGAAAAAAGAAGAAAAAGAACCCAATGCGCTCACTTCCGAAGAATTGACCGGTTTGCGCACTGGCAAACATAAAGAGGTAGCTGCCGGAATTCCAGCTGTATTTACTTCAATGAAACATGTCTTTAAAGCCATGGGACCCATACGTGGAAGTAAGGCGCTCTTGAACCTCAATCAAAAAGGCGGTATAGATTGTCCCGGCTGCGCATGGCCAGACCCAGACGATGAGCGAAGCGCTATCGCAGAATATTGCGAAAATGGAGCAAAGGCGATTGCTGAAGAAGCAACTACCAAAAAAGTAGAGCCTGCCTTTTTTGCCAAAAATAGCGTTTACGACCTGTCTTTGTTGTCTGATTACGAGATTGGTAAAGAAGGGCGTATCGCGCAGCCCATGTATTTGCCAGAAGGTGCTAGCCATTATGAGGAAATTGCTTGGGACGACGCATTTAAACG
>JBDNGW010000738.1:0-3484 GCA_041689735.1 Leeuwenhoekiella sp.
ATTGTGGGAGTATCTTAACCGCAATAAAAAATACTTCTGGAAAGAGGGCGAAACCTTTCCGAACGAACAGACCAAAATGAGCCAACTTTTCGCTAACGGTGAACTTAATCTGGACTTTGGTTTTAGCGAGGGCGGTGTTGAAGAAAAAGTGATCAGCGGATTATATCCAAAAACCGCGCGCTCCTACCCTTGGAAAAACGGCACCATAAAAAACACCAATTATCTAGGCATTTTAGATAATGCGCCGCAAAAAGCCGGAGCGATGCAGGTAATCGATTTTTTGATTTCGCCAGCGGCACAGTTTGAAAAATCACGCACTAGTGGTATGAACTCTAACACGGTTCTTGAAATAAACCGTTTGCCCCAAGAGTGGGCCTCGAAGTTTAAAAATGCACCGCAACGCCAGTATGGTCTGGAAATGGAAGACCTAAAAGAATACGCGATCGAGGAACCCGCCCCGGAATATATGATACGTCTTTATGAAGATTTTAGAACCGAAGTGATTGAAAAATAAAAGCTCCATACTCGGTATTGCTTTTTTTGTGCTGATAGGCGTGGTGCCTTTTTTTGCCGCATTCCTCTACGCGCTGGGCTACAGTTTTGGCGCGCTGGGCGTACTCAATAATGGCTTTACTACCCGTTTTTGGCAAAGCGTTTTTGAATCTGGCGAGTTTTTGAAATCCTTCGGGTACAGCGCGGCGATTGCAGTAGTATCGCTGTTACTTTCCGTAGGTGGGGCGCTTTGGGTCACGCTGAAATTCCGTCGTGAACTGGATAAAAGATTCCTGTCCTTTATGATGTATCTACCGCTTGCGATTCCCGGCGTGGTAGCAGGTTTTTTTATGATTCAGTTGTTTTCTAAAGGTGGTTTTTTTGCCCGTGTTGCCTTTCAATTGGGTTTGATCGAAAAAACATCGCAATTCCCCGATCTGGTTAACGATTCACTCGCTTTTGGGATTATTATGGCCTTTATCACGATGCTCATTCCGTTTTTTACTTTGCTTTTTCTGAACGTTTATAAAAACGAGCGCATTGAAGAACTTTCTATCTTGGCGCATGCGCTGGGCGCAAATGCCAATCAAGTGACGCGCCGTGTATTTTTACCCATTATTTTAAAGAAAACTTGGTTGCTTATTTCCTTGTATTTTATCTTTTTGCTTGGCGCGTATGAAGTCCCGCTGATTTTGGGACAGGAATCGCCGCAAATGCTTTCAGTATTGATCATCAGGGAAACACGGCAGTTTGACCTTAGCAAAATATCTGAAGGTTATGTGGTGGCGGTAATCTATACAATTGTAGTTTCGATTACCGTTATAATGTTGTTTTTGCCCAAACGAAAAACCATGTATGAAACCTAACTGGAAACCGTATATATTAACCTTGATTGTACTGTTGATACTCTTTCCGTTTATCTTTATGGTGCTGCTCTCGCTGTCTACAAGTTGGCGTTTTCCAGAGGTGCTGCCTGAATATTTTGGGTTCAAAAACTGGGTGACGGTTCTAGGTTCCGAAGTGGGATTATTACAGAGCTTTGTCATTTCGGTAATCATTTCACTTTCGGTGGGGATTGTGTCCACCTTTAGTGGATTTTTAATTAGTCGGGCGGTTTTTTACCATAAAAAGAAGCGTATTTTAACCCTTTTCGCCTATTTTCCGTACGTTTTGGCTCCGGTGGTTTTTGGCGCCTGTCTGAGTTTTTTCTTTCTCAAAATCGGTTTATTCGGCAATGTGACCGGCGTGATCGTGGCGCAGTTCCTGATTGCTTTTCCGTACGCTTTGATCTTTTTTGGAAGTTTTTGGAATAAAAAAATAAAAAGTTATGAAGACCTGGTAGCCACGCTTGGCGGCAGTTCGCAGCAAACTTTTTTTAAAGTATTGCTCCCATTAGCCAAAAACATGCTGCTAATCTGCTTTTTTCAGACCTTTTTAATCTCGTGGTTTGAATACGGTCTCACTTCGATCATTGGCGTGGGAAAAGTGCAGACACTCACTATAAAAGTATTTTTGTTTATCAAGGAAGCCAATTATTACTACGGCGCGCTGAGCTGCTGTTTGCTTATTTTTCCACCGGTGGTGCTGTTGTATTTCAACAAGCGGTACGTATTTAAAAATCTGGTCTAATGAACTCATTTAAACTCATTCTTTTACCTACCAAATTCACATTTTGCCCTCTAACTTCGTCTTTTTTTCGCACCATAGCTAAGGCTATACTGCTCAAAAAAGTCATCATTAGAGAACAAAAGCCGATCCCGAAAGTTTTCGGGACGGTTCCAAACAAAAAGTCAAAATAAGTTCAATGTTTTTAGAAGTCCGTAATATTGTAAAAAGTTTTAATCACGAGCATGTCGTTAAAGCCCTTGATTTTAGCCTTAACGCGCATAAAACGCTTAGTATTCTGGGTAAATCGGGCTGCGGAAAAACCACGATGTTAAAGATTATCGCGGGGTTGGTAAAACCCAATTCAGGAACAATTTTGCTGAAAGACGAAAACATTACAAATGCCCGGCCCGAGAAGCGCAACGTTGTGTATTTATATCAAGAAGACCTGCTTTTTCCACACTTAAATGCTTTTGAAAATATCGCTTTTGGCCTTCGGCTTAAAAAAACGCCGGAAAACCAGATCAGGGAAAAAGTCAATCATATGATTGAAAGTTTAGAATTAAATGGACAGGCTGGTAAAATGCCCACGCAGCTTTCGGGCGGACAGCGGCAACGGGTATCTTTTGGCAGGGCCATTATAACGAATCCGTCCTTGCTTTTGCTCGACGAACCCTTTGGCAGCTTGGATGCCGGAACGCGCCAGCGTATGCAATCACTGTTTAAAAAGCTCACACAAGAGTTTGACATTACCTCGCTCTTTGTGACCCACGACCTTAAGGAAGCGGTGCTCATGGGCGATGAGATCGGTTATATGCGTGCAGGAAGGCTTCAGGTCTATAAAGACAAACAGGATTTTATCAACGATCCCAATACGGGCGTACAGGAGGAAATTGAATATTGGAAAAATTTGTCCTCCCCTAACGCTTTATCCTCCCCTAACCCCTCCGAAGGAGGGGAACTATGACGCTAACTTTGAGAGTTAAAAAATGAACACTGAATGCTAAAAGCCCTCTCTTTTGAGGAGGGGATTAAAATAAAAATAATGACTAAAAAACGAGTTTGGATTGACACAGATCTTGCTGCAGGCATGAAAAGAGTGAGCCGTAAAGGTTATAGCGATGTGGATGACGCGTATGCTATTCTACAATTAATAAAGGCGGAAAATGTCGAAATTATTGGGATCAGTGCTGTTTTTGGCAATACGCCTCTCGAAAACGCATTTCCGTTGTGCCAGAAGATGAATGCGGAATTTGCCGAGGGGAAAATTCCCGTGCATAAAGGTGCGACCGAAGCCATTGACTTTAAAAATACTGGAACAAACGATGCAGTGGAAGCATTGGCGGAAGCTTTGAAAAAGCAGCAACTAATTGTTCTGGCGATAGGG
>JBDNGW010000739.1:0-1322 GCA_041689735.1 Leeuwenhoekiella sp.
AAATCCGATTATTCCCTTTAGGGCCGGGGAAAAAATGATCTGATTTTCGGCATTTTGTTCTTGCTCCGTCCCTAAAGGGATCCAAAACACCTAAAATCGGATATTTCAACCATAATAGCCATTCTAAACTAGAGCCAAAAGGAATTATTAGAGGTTTCCTTAAGTATGGAAGTGATTTCTTTTGTGCCATATACGTGACTGGTCACCGCGGCGGTGGTATAGATCCACATCGCAAAGAGCGCGAACCACGAGAAAAACTGCACGGCTGAAAGCTGTACCATTGTTTTGGGCATTTTAAATATGCCTGCAAATGATTCTACAATTCCATCCCAAATACCCTGTGCTGCATTTTCCTCTTTCAATTTTTCCAGATCATCCGGTGGGTATTCATGACTGTTAAATACCGTCCACATGACCGCCGAAAAATAGGCCAGACCGCCAATGTAAAATGACCATTTAACCGAATCTGGCACTCCACCACCGGGAGCGATATTGCTCACGTCAAACCAGTTTGTGAAAATCCACGGTAGGGCAGAAGCGATCACCGCGCCCAGCCCAATAAAAAAACTTTGCATCGCAAAACCGCTGGTCCGCTGTTCGTTTGGTAACATATCGCCCACAAAAGCACGGAAAGGTTCCATACTAATATTTATGGACGCATCAAGAATCCAGAGCATAATCACCGCCATCCACAACGCGGAGGAGTTGGGCATTATAAAAAGGGCAATCGAGGCCCGTATTGCGCCTACGGCGAAAAATGGACGTCGTCTTCCCCATTTGGGAAACCAGGTGCGATCACTGTAATAACCAATAATGGGTTGAACTGCCAAACCGGTCACGGGGGCGGCCAACCATAAAATGGGCAGTTCATCCTGCGAAGCGCCCAATGTCTCAAAAATTCGGCTTACGTTAGCATTTTGTAGTGCAAATCCAAACTGGATGCCTAAAAACCCAAAACTCATGTTCCAGATTTGCCAAAAGCTAAGTTTGGGCTTAATTGAACTTATGGAAACCTTGTTCATTTTTATCGTGTGTTGATGTTGCTATTATTATTGCTGTTGCTATTTTTAAGCTGAGTTTGATTAGATGATGTAAATGGTCATTTCGAGTGATTTTTGTAAAATATCGTTCCTGAAAGCTTTCGGGAGAAAGGGCTTTTATAATCGGAAGATCTAGTTTTCAGCACAAATTGGTTTAGACTACCATTCAAACTTATATATTTTTTAGCCTGAATTCCCGTCATTACGTTCATAATCAGTCTTATTGGATCTGTCCTTACCGCAAAGGCCGATTCAACCTGCCGATTTCCGTAGTGTATTTAA
>JBDNGW010000740.1:0-7921 GCA_041689735.1 Leeuwenhoekiella sp.
GCGCGCAAAATGATCGTGGGATCTTCAATACCGCGCAGTTCGCTGTTGATATAGCTTTCTAAACTGGCTTGCGGTACGCGCTCTTTGTTTACATAAAAATCCAAGTCTTTGGTAATACTAACTGAAAGATTTTGCTTGTTGCTCGTTTTCCCTTTTGCCTTCGGCAGAATTAAATCCAGCGCGTTCGGAGTAATGGCCGGGGAGGTCAATAGGAAAAAGATGAGCAGTAAGAACACAATATCGGTCATGGAGCTCATACTGAACTCTGGACTCACTTTATTTCTTCCGCGTAAATTCATATTAAGCAGGTTCGTTTAAAAGATCAAGGAATTCAACGGCGGTAGCTTCCATCTGGTGGATTACCTTATCGGTACGCACCACAAGGTGGTTATAGCCAATATATGCGATAATCCCCACGATAAGACCGGCAACCGTTGTGGTCATCGCGGTATAGATCCCTTCGGCAAGGGTTCCCATTTCGGCTTGACCACTGCTTGTAGCGAGCTGATGAAAAGCAATAACCATCCCGATTACCGTTCCCAAAAACCCGATCATGGGCGCTGCACCGGCGATGGTGGCCAGTACGCTCACATTCTGCTCAAGGCGATAGACTTCCAGCTTTCCAGAATTCTCGATTGCGGTGTTAATGTCTTCCAGCGGACTCCCAATACGCGATATGCCTTTGGCCGTGAGGCGCGAAACAGGACTGTTTTGCTGCGCACAAAGCATTTTTGCCGCTTCGATATTACCGTTGGAAACGTTGTCCTTTATCTGGTTCATAAAATTTCCATCCATTTTTGAGGCCGCCTTGATCGCGAAAAGCCGCTCAAAATAGATATAAACCGCCACAAAAAGGAGGATAAACAATATCAAAATTATAATCTGCCCAGCAGTCCCGCCGCTCATGAGCAAATCTATTATAGACAGGGTCTTCTCGACCGGTTCTTCATCAGCAGTTAGCGAATCCAGTGATTCTGCACCCTGTTGCACAAAAAGTGATAGCATAGTTGAAATTGATTAGATATGAGGTTAACGTTCGTATTTGGGAATAATTATTTTGAGGTACTAATTTCTGATTAAAATATTCCAATTTACAGGTATTTTGAGCTGTTTTCCTTTTCTTATAAGAAATACCACACGCCCAGCAAACCTGCACCGCCCATTACGATCGTGTAAGGAAACGCCATTTTTGCCATTCTACCGTATGATAAATCTATCAATGGGGCCAGTGCCGAGGTCAATAGGAATAAAAACGCGGCCTGTCCGTTTGGCGTTGCCACACTGGGCAGGTTGGTCCCCGTGTTTATGGCTATTGCCAGGTGTTCGAATTGCTCACGGGTAATTGCGCCATTCTTGAATGCCGCTTCCACTTCATTGATATAAACGGTCGCCACAAATACGTTATCGCTGATCATGGACAGCAATCCATTAGCTATATAAAACATCGAAGGCTGTGATGATGGCGGCATGGCGAGTACATAATCAATTATTGGTGTAAACAGATGTTGATCGTGAATCATGGCCACGATCACAAAGAAAATAACCAAAAGTCCCGTAAACGGAAGTGCTTCTTCAAAGGCTGCGCCCAAATTGTGTTCTTTGATGATCCCCATAAAAGCGGTCTGTATCACAATTAGAAAAAGACCGATAATACCTACCGGAGCCAAGTGCAAAGCAAGACTTGTAATAAGTAAAATTGCCGAAATACCCTGTACATAAAGTCCGTATCGTTCCTTATTGGTACGTTTTTCATCTTCTTTTTCAGTATAGCCTTCAATAATGCGACGCGCTACTTCGGGAAGTTTTTCTCCAAAACCGAATAGTTTGAATTTTTCTAGCACAAAGGTGGTTAGCAGCCCCGCTATCAGCACTGGAATGGTAATATGCCACATACGCATAAAAAACTCAATGAAGTCCCAGCCCATTTTTTCACCTATGAGCAGATTTTGTGGCTCCCCTACCAGTGTACAAACACCACCCAGTGCGGTACCCACAACACCGTGCATGATAAGGCTGCGCAAAAAGCTCCTGAACTTTTCAAGGGTTTCTCCGCTCAACTCATCACGATCTGGGATGGCATCACGGTCATAATCTGCATCTGCATCAGAATGTATTTTGTGATAAACACCATAAAAACCTGCGGTCACGCTTATAAGTACAGCGGTCACGGTCAAGGCATCCAGAAAAGCCGAAAGTAGGGCGGCCAAGAATACAAAAAGCATGGAAAGGACCACCTTTGATTTTATTTTGGTAAAAACCTTGCTGAAAATAAACATCAGCATAGGCTTCATAAAGTAAATACCGGCAACCATAAATACCAGAAGTAACACGACTTCAAGATTCTGATCTACCTCGTGATACGCCGCTTCTGGAGAAGTAAGACCCAGAATCAATGCTTCGAGCGCCAGGATTCCGCCAGATTGGAGCGGGTAACATTTTAAAGCCATCGCAAGGGTGAAAATAAATTCACCTATAAAACACCAAGCAGTAATAACTGGCCCCAAGGTATAGAGTGCGATTACATTGAAGATCAAAAATGCGATCATGGCAAGCTTAAACCAGCGCGGGCTATCACCTAGGAAATATTTAAACATAATTGGTCATTTTAGATTATTGGTTGTTATACAAGTTGTTGCAAAGCGATTTCAAAAGCCTTACGACTAATATTTTTTGTGTTGCTGTTATTGTCGTAGGTCTTTTTGATCGCATTTTTTATGGTAAGCGAAATATCGTTAAAAATGGCTTCATCGGTCATTTGTACGCGGCGTTCCATAAAATAGGCAAAAGCACGGGCCATTCCGCAATTGGATATAAAATCTGGAATAAGCGCCGTTCTTTCATCGGTTTGTTCCATTATTGGACCAAAGAAAATCTCCTTATCTGCAAAAGGCACGTTAGCACCACAGGAAATCACTTCAAGACCTGTATCAATAAGACGGTCTATCTGGTTTTGAGTTATTAAACGAGATGCTGCGCATGGGGTGAAAATCTCAGCTTGTAGGCTCCAGATACGTTCGTTCATTTCGGCAAAAGGGATCATGTTTTCCGCGGCAAGCGTATTGCCTTTTTTGTTGAGAAAAAGTGTTTTTATTTCTTCAAACGTAAAACCTTCTTCTTTTATGAGTCCGCCGGCCATATCAATGATACCAACGATTTTTACGCCATTTTGTGCCAAATAATACGCCGCCGCCGATCCCACATTGCCCAAACCTTGAATAATGGCTCGTTTTCCGGCAATCTCGCCCCCATAAATATCATAAAAATGCTTTACGGCTTCGGCAACGCCATAACCGGTAACCATATCGGCCACCGTATATTTCCTGGACACATCTGGAGAATATTTGGGATTCTCGAGCACTTTTATTACCCCTTGACGCAACTGGCCAATGCGGTTTATCTTATCGGCTTCTGTGGGTTTAAAATGACCGTTGAATACGCCTTCCTGTGGGTGCCAGACTCCACTTTCTTCAGTAATGGGAATTACCTCGTGAATCTCATCTACATTAAGATCGCCGCCGGTACCGTAATAACTTTTGAGCAGCGGTGATACCGCTTTGTACCAACGTTCCAGCACGCCCTTTTTACGGGGATCTGTCGGGTCAAAGTCAATGCCGCTCTTGGCACCACCTATTGCCGGGCCGGAAACGGTGAATTTAACTTCCATGGTTTTGGCCAGCGAAAGCACTTCATTCTTATCTAGGCCCTTACGCATACGTGTACCACCTCCCGCAGCACCGCCACGCAGTGAGTTGATCACCGTCCAGCCCTCGGCTTCGGTTTCTGGATCATTCCAGTGAAATACAATTTCAGGTTTTTTATCTTCGTAGCGTTGTAGTAATTCTCTCATCAATCTTTTTTAATAGCTAGACAAATATAAACATTCAGTCGCATCCCACTAAACTTTCATGTTATTTTGAGGGGTGAAAATTATTCCCGAACAATGGTCTTCCCGTGCGCCAGTGACACTTTTTAATACATTAACCGTATTTCTCAACCGCAGCACGCCCATAAAGGCAAAAATAAGCGCTTCTTTGAATTCCACAATTTCCGGTTCTGGTATGATTATTTCTATGCTGGTCAATGCCTTCAACCGCTCGATCAAATGAATATTGTACGCGCCACCACCGGTTATCATCACTTTTAAATCGGTCTTTTTAGGGCTAATATCGGTTAAAATCTGACCAATTTGGACTGCCATATGTTCGGTAAAAGTAGCGATCACGGTTTGCGGATCTAAATTTTCAGCCTCAATTAGCGGAAAAATATGCTGTTTTACCCATTCCAGACCCAATGATTTTGGAGGTTTTGCTTTATAAAACGGCAGTGCATTGAGTTTTTTCAATAGTGTTGCGTCGATATTGCCTTCCTCAGCGATTTTTCCGTCTTTATCATAATCAAGACCCAGTTTTTCGGCATAAAAGTTTAGGACAACATTTGTTGGGCAAATGTCATAAGCGATGCGTTCACCCTTTTCTTGATATGAAATATTGGCAAAACCGCCTATATTCACACAGGCTTCGTAATGGTCAAAAAGCAACGCATCGCCAATGGGTACTAGCGGCGCCCCCTCCCCACCAAGTTGCACATCCTGAACCCTAAAATCGCAGAGCACCAGTTTGCCGGTGCGCTGGGCAAGTGCTTTTTTATTACCTATTTGATAGGTAATCCCGTTTTCTGGGCGGTGCAAAATTGTGTGGCCATGGGAGGCGATGGCGTCAATATGTTGCGTTTTTTGTGTTTTTATAAATTCATTTGTGGCCTCAGCCAGATATTCGGTGTATTCCTTATCGAGCTGCGCCAATTCCTCCGGACTAAAATCAACCGCTTCACGTAGTTTTTGTTGCCATTTTTTAGAGTAAGGAGCCGTTTTTGCTTTTACAATTTCAAATTTCCAGCGTTCCTCTTTTTTAAATTCCGCCAAGGCAAAATCTATCCCATCCACCGAAGTGCCACTCATAATCCCCAAAACCGTGTAAGATGTTATATTTTTAGATTCCATACTTTAAAAATAGAATTTCAAATTCCATATTCCTAAAAAGAATGTTTTATTATCGAAAAAATTAGGCAGAACTGGTATATTTGCGTGATTTTTTAAACATATAATAAAATAAGCCATTTTTTATGGATTTTAGCCTTAGCGAAGAACACCTAATGATACGTGACGCAGCCCGGGAATTTGCACAAAACGAACTATTGCCCGGCGTTATTGAACGCGATGAAAATCAGAAATTCCCCCAAGAACTGATTCGTAAAATGGGCCAAATGGGCTTTTTGGGAATGATGACGCCAACGGAATACGGCGGCGGCGGTATGGATGCGATTTCGTATGTGTTGGTCATGGAGGAAATTTCGAAAATCGATGCGTCGGCATCGGTGATTATTTCAGTAAATAACTCGCTTGTGTGTTATGGCCTTTCAGAATATGGAAACGAGGATCAAAAGCAAAAATATCTGACCAAACTTGCGACTGGCGAAAAACTCGGCGCTTTCTGCCTCAGCGAACCCGAAGCTGGAAGCGATGCGACCTCACAAAAAACCACCGCCATAGAAAATGGCGACCATTATATCCTCAATGGCACCAAAAACTGGATCACTAACGGCAGCTCTGCCGATTATTATATAGTTATCGCACAGACCCACCGTGAGAAAAAACACCGCGGCATCAATGCTTTTATCGTTGAGAAAGATTGGGAAGGATTTGAAATTGGCCCCAAAGAACAAAAACTTGGAATACGCGGTAGCGATACCCACTCGCTGATGTTCAATGACGTAAAAGTGCCCAAGGAAAACCGCATAGGTGAAGATGGGTTTGGGTTTAAGTTTGCCATGAAAACCCTGAGTGGTGGCCGTATTGGTATCGCTGCGCAGGCTTTGGGCATCGCTAGCGGCGCTTTTGAAATGGCGCTTAAATATTCTAAGGAACGAAAGGCTTTTGGAACTGAAATCTGCAACCATCAGGCCATTGCGTTCAAACTTGCTGATATGTATCTTGAAATCGAAGCCGCAAGGCACCTGGTCATGAAAGCGGCATGGGAAAAAGATCAGGGCATCAATTACGATTTGGCCAGCTCCATGGCAAAACTGCACGCCTCAAAAACCGCAATGGACGTAACTGTGGAAGCAATACAAATTCACGGCGGAAACGGTTATGTTAAAGAATATCACGTAGAACGCCTTATGCGCGACGCCAAGATCACCCAGATTTATGAGGGTACTTCGGAAATTCAAAAAATCGTTATTTCCAGAGCGCTTATTGATGGGTAAAAGGGGTTTTTAGGTTTTAGGTTTCGGGTTCCAAGTTGAAGGTTAACTAAGGATTCCATTTTAAGGCTCCCCTCCTTTTGAAGGATAGCAGAATTTCAGCTTTGCTGATCCCGATTATTATAGGGAGGGTGGTTCCAGTTCCGGCTTAAAATGTTCTTTTATTGATAAATTAAATGGGTTTTGATTTCGAATTGTGAAAACCTGACCTAATTATAAGGTCAAGTTTGAATTATATATGTTTCTACCACACTAAAAAACCTACAAGGAATCCGCTGAAAAAGCGGAAATACCTTGCAGGTTGCTAAATAACAGGTTGCAAGTTGGACTAAGGATTCCCATTTGCAGGCTTCCCTCCTTTTCAAGGAGGGGAAAATTTCAGCTTTGCTGGTCCCGATAATTATCGGAAGGGTGGTTTTACTTATTTTTTAAGATTGAACCGCTTCTTTAAAAATTCTTGTACAGGTTTGTTCTGTGGGGTAAAACGGTTGTTTTCGGCGCCGCCGGAAGTTTCATGATCGTGGTGCCATTTCCAGATAAAACCACCGGCAAACCAGGGTTCGTCCCAGAATTCGTCAAATAAAGCTTCGGTAAGGTTGAGCTGTCCTTGGAGGTTTACACCGCCCTCAGTGCGGTCTGTAAGCCAAGGTTGGCGGCCGGCATAATCTACACTCCGGTAGCCATATTCAGTAAAAAGTACCGGTTTTTGGAGTTCTTCTGAAAGTTCTCGCAGCATTGTTTTATGCGGTTCCCAGCCGGCGTGCGCTTCCTGAACCGTGGGCGTTTTGGCTTCAGAAACCGGGTAATATGCATCTACGCCTATAAAATCAAGATCAACCCACAACGGATTATCAGCTACCTTGTCCCAATTTTCGGCATAGGTCAATTGGCCTCTGTAGATTTCCCTAACCTTTGTAATTAACTGCTCCCAGAAAGCAGTACGTTCCTTTACAAAATGGAAAAGCTCGGTTCCTATGCAGTAGATTTCTACATCGTGTTCTTGAGCCAGCTTAGCGTAAAGTAGAATATAACGCTCAAAATCGGTTTCTAATTGGTGCCAATCTTCTTCAGAATTCAAAAGCATATCGCCTGTAAAAGTTCCGCGGCCTATCCAGATGTGCGGCTTGAGCAACACCTTGATATTTTTGGCATGAAGTTGTTGTATATATTGACCGGCACCGTGATACGTTTCGCCGTACCATTGTCGCTCACTGTTAAAAAAAAGTTTCGGCTCATCAATGCTGCGCATAAATGCAAAGGGCATTACCGAGGCATAATTCACACCCAGATCGACAAGCGGTTGCAAATGGTTTTCTTCAATGGTGTCTCGGGAAGCAACGTAGCTTACGCCGTTTATCTTTTCGGCGACCGAAACTTCTTGCGCCTGACAAGCGGAAAATAAGAGAAACAGGATTGATATAATACGGAAAAAGCTAAATTTCATAGTCTCAAAATACACCTTAAATAAGGAAAAATAAGAGAAATAAACCGGGAAATACCTTAGATGTAAAAACTCTTATTTAGGGTGTACGACAAATTTCCGTTTTAAAATAAAATAGTTATCTTGGGATGAAAACTGATGGAGACAAAAGCAAAAGCACTGGCAATTTTCGAGAAACATTTTGAGCAGTGGGAATCCGATCCCAAACGTATGGAGAAC
>JBDNGW010000741.1:0-3803 GCA_041689735.1 Leeuwenhoekiella sp.
CAGATCGGAAAAATCAAAGGATGCCGTGTAATCGGTATTGCCGGTACTGATGAAAAAATAGAGATGCTTAAAAAGGACTTTGGTTTTGATGCCGGCATTAATTATAAAACCACTTCAGATATGCAGGCGGCCATTAAGAAAGCCGCTCCCGATGGTGTGGATGTTTATTATGACAACGTAGGCGGTGAGATCAGCGATGCCGTTCTTGCAAACATTGCCCGTGATGCGAGGGTGGTAGTCTGTGGTGCAATTTCAGTATATAATGATAAAGAAACGCCCACCGGACCACGAGTAACTCCCATTTTAATTAAAAAAAGTGGATTAATGCAGGGGTTTACGGTGGGTAATTATCAAGATAGATTCGGTGAGGGTATACAACAACTGGCAAAATGGCTAAAAGAAGATAAAATAACGAACAAGGAAACCATTGTGAAAGGTTTTGACAAAATCCCGCAAGCTTTTATGGATCTCTTCGACGGAAAGAACACTGGGAAAATGATTGTTGAAATTTAGGGCTTGTATTGAAATAACCTATACATTTTGTATTGTTCTTTTGAACACTAACTTCATTAAAAAGCCTCGTTTTAGCTAAGGCTAAAGCTATGTTGTTTGCCCCTGCCTTTGCCGGCAGGCAGGTCGTTACTGCACAAAATAACATCGTAAATTCTGTACACTTTATTTATTACAACCCCTTAGAAATAGCCGATTACAGTTTAGGAAAAAAACAGAATGATTAAAACTGTGTTTTAGGTTACGATTGCAATAAGTCTTAAAAAAATTGTTTTCTAGAACGTTTATAAAAATTAAAGAGATGAAAAATACAGCATACTCCGTATTGGAATTGGCTATGGTAGGTCAGGGAGTTTCACATAAAAAAGTATTTGAAAACAGCGTAAAATTAGCTCAAAACGCCGAAAAATTGGGTTATAACCGCTTCTGGCTTGCCGAGCACCACAATATGGTGAGTATAGCAAGTTCAGCCACCACGGTGCTTATGGGCTACATTGCAAGCCATACGACCACATTAAAAATAGGTTCTGGCGGGATCATGTTGCCCAATCATTCGGCTTTGCTCATTGCCGAGCAATTTGGAACTTTGGCTCATTTATATCCAGGCCGTATCGATATGGGATTAGGCCGCGCTCCAGGTACAGATCAAGCTACGGCGCACGCTATTCGGCCAGACCGGGTGCAGGCGGTTTATAAGTTTCCGGAGGAAATAGAGAATATACAGCGTTATTTTTCCAAAGAAAACCAAGATGCCAAAGTTCGCGCCACGGTCGCAGAAGGCGTTGCCGTGCCCATTTATATTTTGGGTTCGAGTACAGACAGTGCGCACCTTGCGGCAAAAATGGGGTTGCCCTATGTTTTTGCCAGTCATTTTGCGCCCACACAGTTGTTTGAAGCGCTTGATATTTACCGCAATGAATTTCAGCCTTCCGCAACGCTGGACCAACCTTATGTGGTTGCCGGTATCAATGTGATTGCTGCAGATACGCAGGAAGAGGCGGAAAGCTTATCAACCAGTTCCATTAGAATGATGATCGGTATCATGACGGGACAGATTGATTACTTGCAAAAACCTATTCCAATGAGCCAGGAACTCAAGTCGATTTCTCAAAATCCTGCTTTTCAGCGGATGCAGAAATACTCTTTTGTGGGGGATAAAGAAAGTATAAAACACAGAACCGCCGATTTTATCAAACAAACCGGCGCAGATGAACTCATGGTTGCTTCTCATATATACGATCCGAATGACCGTATTAAATCCTACGGACTTTTTGCAGAGATAATGGAAGAGATTAATGCTGTGCCTGTTGCGGTTTAAAGGCTGAAATTGTTGTTTGACCTACTATAAGATGGATAGCAAGAACAAAGCTATTTCCGCAAAAGTTAATTCTGCAGAGGTTATGAATGAAACGATTAGTCTAATTTTTTCTTGTAAATTTTACTAAAATGGCAGGAGTGGAGTGTCTAGATTTGCTGTGGCGAATTTATATAATCCGAGAACCAAAAATTTGTATTATGAGAAGACATTTTGACAATGAAGTTTAATACCAACTCATGAGCGCGAGAAAAACATACTCTTTTAAAGTTTGAGTGAAGCTTAATAGTGCAACTGCAAATATTTATACTTCAGCATTTACTATATGTTTCAATAAAATATTCTTGATCTAGGCCTTTTTTTGCTGAATTGATTATTTCAATTAAGTTTAATATTTTTGATTCCTGAATATCGTCTATTTTGAAATTTATTTTTTGTTTATCAAATCTTTCTCTATTACCATTTAATCTTAATACGCTTTCAATATTTTCGGGTATAAAAAACGTTGTTTTGCATAATAAATGCCTTTTATATTCATTTAAATAAATCCCAATTCCTGCTATATCGAAATCTCCAAAATGCAGGTAATTATTTGGAATACAATTCATCCACTTAATAAAGTCTTTATTTTGATTTTGTGGATAACGAGAAATAAATAATGGATTTATATGCTCAAATAAATATTTCTGTTCTTGAATGCGACTGAAATTCTTAGCGTTTTCAACGCCAATAACGGTTATTTCTTTGGGTATTTTGAAAGTCTCATAGTCATAAATAAAAATAAAACTTCCTAGTGTTGGATTGATGATTATTGGTTCATTATTCAATTCAGCCTTTATAGCGTTATAACTATTTACCAAAAAGCCTTTAAAAGCTCGCTCTTTTGATTTTTTTGAATCTGTAGTGATCTTCACAAATTCAGCGCGCGTTGAATGCTCATTTTCCGAAGCCAAAATATAATTATTCAAATTATTGATCTGTAATTGATTTGCTAAAAAAATATGTAAATCAGTTTCACTGATTAGTTCTAAAGATTTTCTATGCTTTCCTTTTCGATATATTATGTTTTCAAATACCAACTCATCAATTAACTTGCTTTTGGCGGCGCTTGAAGGAATAGATTCGCCAGTGATTAATTGAACTAAAACTTTCGCTATTTTTAAGGTTAGTTTCATTAGTTTAGAACTTTGGTATTTACCTTTACCAATCGATTTATTTTTGTAAAGTATTTTTTTGGATTAGTTTTAGACTGCTCTTTCGCTAGTTTATACGTGTATTTATAGTCGATGGCATTCTGACTTGTAGGCGATCCAGCAATCAATAAAATGTTTCTTTCGTTAGCAAATCTTAGAATACCTTTTTGATTTGTAGGATGTAGCGCAGCAACTTCATCCATCATACAGTGCAATTTAAAATCTTTGAATTTTTTTGATGCACCATCTTTGAAAACATTGAGCAGCGAAATGTTGATCATTGCTTTTACTAAAATATCGGTTCCGTTACTTCCTACATTTGAAATTTTTTCCACCCATCCAGAATCATTATCGTTTTCTACAATTCTAAATTGCAGATCAAAAGATTCTGATAGTGTAAGTGTTGCGTTTTTTGACTTTCCTAACTCTTTGACTAATTGTTTTAATAGTTCTACTGCTTTTTGATTTTTTGAATTGCTATCTGACGATGTAAAAAGATTTGTTTCTCCCAAAGCAAGACTATTTTCGTCATTAAACTCCTTGATTTGAACCAATAATTTGACTATCGGGTTTGAACTTTCCAATGTTTTCATCTCCATTCCCTTGATAGCTTGCACAAAGTTTTTGCCTATAAAATCATCATTGATTTTTTTAATAATTTTCTCTATCTCACCTTTTTTAGAATTGAGATCTGTTGTTTCTCTTCCTATGAGATGAATAATGTGTGCAAATCGTTCGTTGACCCTTTTTTCGAATTGATTTATTTTATCTTCTTCTACAAATTC
>JBDNGW010000742.1:0-3060 GCA_041689735.1 Leeuwenhoekiella sp.
ATTTTTTCTTTTTTTTGCCCTCAAAACATCAGTCTTTACTGGGTGCGAAACTTGAGTTTATAATTAAAAAAAGTTTGTACTTCTATTTTACTATTTCACTGCCTCACTCCCTTACTCCCTCACTGATTTTTGTGTTTCTAAACCGGTACGCATGTAAAATTTTCAGTTATAAAAAACCTTCCCCAATCACTTTTTCCCATTTCTAGTATCAAGTACACCTTGCAAAGCGCGGGCGGTTTCCACATCGTGTGGCGGCGAGATCAGATCGATATGGCTTCCGGGAACATGATGAACATTGACTCCATTTAAAGCCGCGTCTTTCTAACCTAAATTGGCTGGGTCTGGCATATAATAGGTCACATTTTTCGCCCTGAACAAATCTACCTCGATATGTTGTGGTATAATTTGGTATTTATTCATGATACCGGCACTTATCTTTTCCTCTTCCAAAAGGCGTTCAATATTCAGCAGCTGCTGTTTGGTAAGGATTTGCGATGGTAAATATTTATTGGAGAACATTTTGATTTTTCGGTTAAATCGAAATTTGAAGCTTTCCCGACTTCGGAGCACTTCCCTGAAAATGGAAAGTTTTTCCCCAGCGTGATAATTTAAAGTGGCCCGTTTTTTTTATTGGCAGAGGCAAACCAAAAATGGGGATCGACATAAGTATCCAGCACTGCGATCATATTCACCTTTTTACCTTCTTTAATAAGTAGGCGCGCCATCTCATAGGCAATAATCCCTCCGTAAGAATGTCCAGCCAAAGCGTAAGGGCCTATGGGATCCTTCTTTGTGATACTCGCATTGTAGTGCGCAGCGATTTCTTCAACACTATCCAGGTTATTCTTCATTCCATTGACTCCGATGCCCTGAAGGCCATAGACAGGCTGATCCTCATCAAGTTGTTTGGTAAGGTCTTTAAAGGTCTGGACATTGAGCCCAACACCGTGTATAAGGTAAAGCGGTGTTTTATCTCTCCCAACTTTAAGTTGCACCAAAGAATTACCGGTAAATGTTTCCTCATTCCCGTCTATGAGCATTGCCAACTTTTCTACGGTCGGGTACTCAAATAATGTGGCCATCGGCAACCTTTTCCCGGTCTCTTTTTCTAGCCCAATCATAACTTGAACTGCCGTCATCGAGTGACCGCCCAGTTCAAAAAAGTCACTGAATATATCCACATCTTTCAGATCTAAATATTCTCCCCAAACTGCTGCGATGCACTTTTCTGTTTCCGTGCGTGGGGCGACATGTTGTTTGGCTGACCGGTTCGCTGTAGTAAGTTCGAGAAGGGCTTTGCGGTCGAGCTTGCCGCTGGGGGTGACTTGAAAACGCACATGTATTTTAAATTCTTGGGGGATCAAGTATGCCGGTAGGTTGTTAGAAGGGGCTTCTCGCCATTGATTGATTCGTTCACTGTCTGTTTCTGAGGCTTTTGTGGGGACAATGTGGGCAATAAGATGGTCATTATGAGCCAAAACAACCGCCGCTTTGATGTCTTTCATTTCGGTAAGGGCCTGTTCCACCTCGGCTGGTTCAATGCGGTGCCCGCGTATTTTTACCTGCTCGTCCAGACGTCCCAGACATTGTACATCGCCGGAAGGAAGCAAAATCCCAAGGTCTCCGGTTCGGTAAAGTTTGTTTGCACCATCTGGAATAAGCGGATTTTCAATGAATTTTTCCAGGGTCAGTTCCGGCCTTTTCCAATACCCCTGGGCAACGCCATCGCCACCTATACATATTTCGCCGCTTTTACCGGGCGCTACAAGTTGGTTTTCAGAATTTAAAACATACAGCTGGATATTGGCGATCGGCCGGCCAATACTGATTGTTTCATCTGTATTTAAAACGTGTTTCAAGGTCGCAAAAACCGTAGTTTCCGTGGGGCCGTAGAGGTTCCACAACGATCCACATTTAGGCAATAAATATTCCGCAAGGCTTTTCGGAAGCCCTTCCCCGGTACAGAATGCTTTCAAGTGTTGCGATCTTTGCCATCCAGCGTCCAATACCATTTGCCAGGAGGTGGGGGTTGCCTGCAGGATTGTTATGTCCTGTTCTTTTATTAAGTCGAGGAGCAGACGGCCATCACGAGCGGTTTCGCTATCAGCGAGTACAAGGCAGGCGCCTTTTAGCAAAGGCAGGAACAGTTCTACTCCCGCAATATCAAAGGAAATGGTTGTAATGGCAAGTAATTTGTCATTTTCCATTATGCCCGGTTTTTCGGAAATACTGCATAACAGGTTAACAAAGTTTTTATGGGTTATTGGCACTCCCTTGGGTTTTCCAGTCGAGCCGGAAGTATAGAGCAGGTAGGCCATAGCGTCCTGATCAACTTTGATCTGTGGCGCTGGCTTTGGGTACGTTTTCATACTAACCATTGCATCCTCCAGCATCAGGTGGTTGACTTTTTTGGGAAAATAATGCGATAATTCGCTAGTGGTAAGCAAAAACCGGGCTTCGGAATCTTCGAACATGAACGCAAGTCGTATCTTCGGATAAGTGGGATCCATGGGCAGGTAGGCTGCACCACACTTCAATATGGCTATCAGGGCAATGAGCATTTCCGGTGACCTGTGAACGCAGATTCCAATGAACATGCCTGGCTTTACACCCTGCGCTTTCAGATAATGGCTCAACTGATTGGCCTGTTCTTGTAGATTTTCGTAAGAAATTTCACTGCCATTAAATTTTAAAGCCGTTTTCGACGGAGTTGCCTTTGCCTGTTTTTCCAGCAGTTCGTGCAGCGGTATTTGAGGATAGAAAACTTCCGTGGCGTTCAGTCTGTGATATGGGTTATTTTGATCAATTCCAGCGATTTCACCTAATGTTTCACATGGTTTAGCAGTGATTTTTTCCAAAATTTTCTTAAAAGAACCCATCATGCGCTCAATGGTTTCCGGCCTGAACAAATTGGTGTTGTACGACCACTCCAGAACTAAATTGTCCTCTGTGCCGGAAGCATTCAGAAAAATTTCAAAAGTCTCAAATTTTCGGGGATTAGTGGTCAAATTATAAGTGAGCTCGGCAAAATGAACGCCGTCTGTTAGGCCAAGATCAATA
>JBDNGW010000743.1:0-2334 GCA_041689735.1 Leeuwenhoekiella sp.
CTTTGTACCTATTCTCGTAGATCAAAGTTCCCACATCAGTGAGATCAATTTTGACGAGGTTAAACACAATATAAACCGTCTCAACGTAGAGTTAAGTCAATCACTTGGAATTGATCAGGTTACTATAATACAAAGCCTTCGCCAGTCAGAATTTATAAAAAACTTTGACATTTCGGTAATTCCCCTTTTTTTAAATGGTTTGATTTCAAACCTCAGTTCTATGCTAATCGGTCTGTTTTCGGTCCTATTTATGTCCTTCTTTTTTCTGAAGGATAGTAAACTGCTGCTCAACAGTTTTCTTGTACTTTCCAATCGCGGCGACGAACGCAAGTTTCGACATGTTTTTCATAAGACCAAACTGTTATTGTCACGCTATTTTATTGGTCTTTTTTTGCAGTTGCTTATCCTTTTTGTCATTTATTCTATACTCTTATTGAGCTTCCAAATTCCCAATGCGCTGGCTATAGCGCTTTTTTGCGCACTGCTCAACGTGGTTCCCTATATAGGCCCATTAGTGGGCGGCATTGTCATGCTCGTTCTGGTTATTTCTGGCTATTTTACGGCAGATTTTGAGGCTGTTATTCTGCCTAAATTAATCTACGTTTTTATAGGTTATTGCATAGCCCAGTTGATTGATAATTTCATAAACCAGCCACTTATTTTTGGCAACAGCATAAAATCGCATCCGCTTGAAATTTTTCTGATTATTATCATTGCCGGTTTACTTTTTGGCATTGTGGGCATGGCCGTCGCCATTCCTGTTTACACAGCGCTTAAAGTTGTCGCACAGGAATTTCTTTCTGAATATAAAATCGTACAAAAGCTAACCGAAAACTTCTAGTTATTTTGAATTTGCTTTTACTTTTACCAGAGGTACAGGATTATCTAAAACAACACGAGAATACAGATCTTTCGCGTTTTATACTTTCTGGCAGCCCTTTTGAAAACATCAGCATTCAGGATCTTGCGCAACAACTGGAAGGCCGGCAAAAAACACGTGACAAACTTCCCAGTTGGTACCGAACTTCCGGCATTTATTTTCCGCCAAAAATTAATCTGGAGCAAACTTCTGGAGAAGACGCAGCTGCATATAAAGCTGGCTTGGTAAGCGGTAAATCACTAGCTGATCTTACCGGTGGGCTGGGCGTGGATTCCTATTATTTTTCAAAAGAAACAGACGAAATAGTTTACTGCGAAATAAATGATTCACTGGCCAAAATAGCTGCACACAATCTAAAACAACTGGGCGCAGAAAACATCCAGGTTCATAATGTAAACGGCATTGATTTTTTGAAAAGTACTACCGCGCATTATGACTATATTTATATGGATCCTTCCCGTAGAACTACAGCAAAAGCGAAAGTTTTTCTTTTAAAAGATTGCGAACCTAATGTATCAAAACATTTAGAATTATTGCTCACCAAAGCAGATAATATTATGGTTAAAACAAGTCCATTGCTTGATATACAAGCCGCACTTGAAGAACTCCAGTTAGTTAGCGAAATACACATTGTAGCAGTGAAAAATGAGGTGAAAGAACTCTTATTTATTCTGAAAAATGGCACTTTATCATCAGAAATCAGGCTTTTCACCACAAATATCACCACTTTTGAAACCGAAAAAACCGCTACTGAATATCAGGAAGCATTACAAGCTGAAGTAAGCTATAACGAACCGCTCAACTATCTCTATGAGCCAAATGCTGCTCTAATGAAAAGTGGTATGTTCAACTGGATCGGCAGTTATTATAAACTATATAAATTACATGCCAATACCCAACTCTACACTTCGGAAAAGTTTGTGGATTTTCCGGGTAGGCGTTTTAGGATCAAGACTAAGATTCCATACTCAAAGAAAAAGGTCAACAGTTTATTTAAGGGAACTAAAGCAAATATTACCACCCGAAATTTTAAAGAAACCGTAACGCAGCTGCGTAAGAAGTTTAAAATAAGTGATGGTGGTTCCAGATATCTCTTTTTTACAACCTGCACAGACGGATCACAATGGGTTCTCGACTGCAGCAAGGAAAACGAGTAAAAGAAGGAGAAAAAGAGCTTAAAAGGCTGAATATTGATCAATTATACCTCAATTTTTTTTTGATCAATAAAACTTTTACAAATCTCAAAAAACCACAAATAGCTAAAAATTGAAATTGCCTTTAAATACTGAAAGTAGTATTTAATCTTTTAAAAATAGTACTGGTGCGTTAACTTTGTTAATTTGTTTCTAATGTATTGATTTTATTGGGCATATCGACGTTATTCGATTTTTTGATTTGAATTGAATTGAAAGTTCATGATTTTACGTTTAAAATGTAAAATTATGAATACGGGC
>JBDNGW010000744.1:0-1859 GCA_041689735.1 Leeuwenhoekiella sp.
GGACGTACAAAATTTCAAGAAAAGCCAAAAAAATTCAAACCAAACCTTGGTGGGAGAAAAAAACAGGCAGGATCTTCCCCCTCCAAACCTAAAAAACCGTATTTTTCAAACCAAATTTTTAACCTGCGGATTTAAGGTATAAATAAAATAAGAAAGGTTCTCCCCAAGATTTTTAGCAAATAATTTAGGTGGTTTGCTACCCAATTTTGCTAACCATACAGGAACATGTATTAATAAGGCTCCCGTTTTTTCTGCAGCCATAGCTGCCATTTCCTTACGTGTATGTACCTCCGGCCCTCCAACCTCTACCACTTTTGGACCAGTATATATAAAGGACAGTACGACTTCCGCCAGATCTTTATGATGTATACTATTGGTTAGCGACTTGCCTGTTCCAATAACCGGTATTATTTTTCTTTTACCCATTATAACAAGATCATTAAGACCCGAAAAAAAACCTACTGGCCTAATGATAGTATAATTAATTCCTGAATTGATCAAATCATCTTCAAAAAGTTTGTGAGTATTGGGTATTTTGTATTGAGGTAATGTATCAGCTCCTTTTATAGAAACATAGACAAATCGCTTGACATTGTTGTCAAGGGCGTCCTGCAAAAGAGCCTTATTAGCCAGATAATTACTCTCATAATAAGTGTCTTGTGATCGCGTAAACATACTTACACTTTCTCCCAGAGCCGAGATTACGGTAGTAATACCTTTTGTAATACCTTTTATCAGATCAGGATCTTTTGCCGCATCTACCTGCCAGACCTCCGTTGACAAACCTTCTACCTTTTTTGCTCCTTCTTTGGAACGTGTTAGACCACGAACAGATAAATCTTCTTTACGTAACAATTTCAGGAGTTCTATTCCTAACGCTCCGGAAGCCCCAGCCACTAATATACTTTTCTCACTCATAATACTATATTCTATGATTGGATTTAAAATGCACTCTTAATGCATTAAATATTAATGAAATATCCTGATATATCATGATTTATCAGGATTGAATATTTTATTGCCCCTATCCAATAGGCGGTTTTTTAAAAAATATATACTCTAATTTCAACACAGATAAAAGTACGTCATCTTTTTACTGCTTGTTTCTCCTTAATTGAATTTATTCGTTCAAACTAACGCAAATAACTTACTTTTTAAGCCTTAACAAATTTTAATAATCAGTTGGCGAGGCTAGAAAAAACCTTCCTAAATGAGAACGGTTTTGATCATTGCAAAAAGTCATACATAACAGCACTTCGGATGATTCACCTTTTTCTCCTAATTTGATGTTTTATAGTGCTTTTTTGGGATAGCGTTATAGCTCCGTTCATTAGTATAACAAATCACTATAGCGTAGCTGGATATCTCCTAATGCTCTGCCCGTTTAGCGCCTGCTATAATCCCCTATTCCTCACTGACAGTCGCATATCTTCTTCTAATAATGGTTCGGCTTTCTAAATAAACCAATTCGTCGCAGTGTAATATTCTCCTTTAATTTGATTCAGTTAATTAGAAACTTCTACAACTATTTTTTATGAACTTAAAGTCCCCGAAAGGTCTTAATAATTAATATAAATTTAGAATCGCGCTCCATTTTTACCATTTTTGGCAAGGCCTCGATAAGTCGTATTTCTACATTGTAAATATCATTAATCCAATTTTCCAATCCTATCTTTCAAAGTTTTTATGAGAGGGTTTTAACTGTTATTAATTTTAATTTGATTGGTCGGAATTGCACCAGTGGGAATAATTCCTTATATTTGGTATAAATACGAATATATGACAATCCTGAATTTTGCCGAGCAGTTCCCCGATGAAAAATCGTGCCGAGACCACATGAGGGGCGCACGTGAGAAAGA
>JBDNGW010000745.1:0-6397 GCA_041689735.1 Leeuwenhoekiella sp.
TGGGCCGTTGAGCTGGGGCTTGAATATGAGCCTTATGGCAGAAATGGCTGGTGGTATGAACAGAAACTGGCCATTGCCCGTAAACTTATTTTCAGTAAATGGCAAGATGCCCTGGGCGGAAAATTAAACCTGATCGCTTCTGGCAGTGCGGCGCTACAGCCCCGGTTGGCTCGTGTTTTTAACGCTGCCGGCATAGGTGTAATGGAAGGTTATGGGCTGACCGAAACCTCGCCGGTAATTGCGGTAAATGACATGCGCGATGGCGGATTCAAAGTTGGTTCCGTGGGTAAGCCTTTAGAACATACCGAAGTAAAAATCGCCGAAGATGGTGAAATCCTAATCAAGGGGCCTCAAGTTATGGTGGGTTATTATAAAGACAAGGAAAAAACGGATGAAGCTATAGAAAATGGATTTTTTCATACCGGCGACATCGGTAATCTGGATGCAGAAGGTTTTTTGACCATAACCGATCGTAAAAAGGAAATGTTCAAGACCAGCGGAGGGAAATACGTGGCACCACAAATGGTTGAAAATAGCATGAAACAATCCCGTTTTATCGAGCAGATCATGGTTGTGGGAGAGGGTGAAAAGATGCCCACCGCCCTGATACAGCCCAATTTTGAATTTATCCAGGAATGGGCTCGCAAGAAAGGCATTTCGCTTGAAGATTCGCTAGAGGCTGTTACCGCTAATGAAGAAGTTATTAAACGCATTCAACAGGAAGTTGATCTATACAATGAAAAATTTGGCAAATGGGAACAGGTTAAAAAGTTTGAACTCACCCCAGAAGTATGGAGTATAGATGAAGGCCACCTTACCCCTACCATGAAATTGAAACGCCGTGTGGTAAAAGACCGCTATATGAAACTATACAATAAACTTTATGATCGTTTGGATAAAGGGAAATAAGGGTTTTTTAAACTAAAATACCCGGATATAGCAAAATGCGCACGTTACGGTTATTAAATTTGTAGGCAATCCTCCTTATTTACGATTATGGGAATTTTTTATCATAATCTCTGTAAATCTCAATTCCATTTTTTTTTGACCTGTGATTTTTAATGAATATTTAGATAAAAATACTATGCATGCATAGTATTTTTTTAGTATATTTACGCAATCGTATGAGTAAAAAAGAAATCACTATAGATCATGCCCTTAGGGCTACTTGGCAGGCAGTCATAAAAATGTACAACGAGCAGGCCGCTCACCGTGATAGTACCATGGCCACCGGTTTTGCATTATTGAGTATAGATCCTGACGAAGGTACGCCTTCTACCGCCCTCGGGCCACGTATGGGAATGGAGGCCACCAGCCTTTCTAGAACTTTAAAATCTATGGAGGAACGCGGACTTATAGAACGTCGTCCCAATCCTGCAGATGGTCGGGGCGTATTGATTTTTTTGACTGAATTTGGTCGTGAAAACCGAAGTTTCAGTAAAGATCAAGTCTTTAAATTCAATGATGCGATACGAGAGCAAATTTCAAAAGAGAAAATCGATCATTTTTTTGAGGTCATCCATGTCATCAATGATTTGATCCAGAATAAAAAAATATATAATCCAAAAGAAACCACTACAAAATAATGAGCAAGAGAAGGATAAATAAAATAGCTGTTATAGGTTCTGGTATTATGGGAAGTGGCATTGCGTGCCACTTTGCAAACATTGGGGTGGAAGTCCTATTGCTGGATATTGTTCCCCGCGAACTTACAGATAATGAAAAGGCAAAAGGGCTAACTTTAGAGGACAAATCTGTACGCAACCGCCCGGTAAATGATCATTTACAAACGGCTTTAAGATCGAAGCCCTCCCCTATTTATCATTATGATTTTGTAAACCGAATTACGACGGGAAACATTACAGATGATATTGCTAAAGTAAAAGATGTTGACTGGATTATCGAGGTGGTCGTGGAACGTCTGGATATCAAAAAACAGGTTTTTGGAAATCTTGATAAACACCGCACAAAAGGCACTTTAATAACTTCCAATACCTCCGGAATTCCCATACAGTATATGAGTGAAGGCCGAAGCGAAGATTTTCAGAAGCATTTCTGCGGTACACACTTTTTTAACCCGGCACGCTACCTCGAACTATTCGAAATCATTCCTGGTCCAAAAACGGATCCTGATGTGCTTGATTTTTTGATCAAATATGGCGAGAAATTTCTGGGGAAAACATCCGTTTTAGCTAAAGATACTCCGGCTTTTATTGGTAACCGTGTCGGTACATTCAGTATTATGAGCCTTTTTCATACCGTAAAAGAACTTGACATGACGGTGGAAGAAGTCGATAAACTTACCGGTCCTGTAATTGGTCGTCCGAAGTCTGCTACTTTTCGCACCGTAGATGTGGTTGGCCTTGACACACTTGTGCATGTAGCGAACGGTATTTATGAGAACTGTCCCGATGATGAGCGCCGCGCACTGTTTAAACTTCCCGATTACATCAATACGATGAACGAGAACAAATGGCTGGGCAGTAAAACTGGTCAGGGATTTTATAAGAAAGTTAAAAATGACGACGGTTCAAGCAAAATATTGACGCTAGACCTTGAGAAAATGGATTATCGGGATCAAAAACGAGCTTCATTCAGTACGCTGGAAAAAACCAAAGGCGTAGAAAATGTGGCAGACCGCTTCCCTATTCTCATTAATGGCACCGATCAAGCAGGCGATTTTTTCAGAAAGAATTTTGCCGGGCTTTTTGCTTATGTGCAAAACCGCATTCCTGAAATCACCGACGAACTCTATAAAATAGATGATGCCATGCGCGCCGGTTATGGCTGGGGCCACGGTCCTTTCCAGATTTGGGACGCTGTAGGGATTGAAAAAGGCGTTGAACTCATGAAGGCCGAAGGTTATGAAGTGGCTTCTTGGGTCAACGAAATGCTTTCCGCAGATAAAAAATCATTTTATACGGTTAAGGACGGTAATACCTATTTCTATGATATTCCCAAAAAAGAGTATGTCAAAAAACCTGGTCAGGAAGGTTTTATCATTCTCGACAACATTCGTAAAAGCACAGCTGTTTTTGAGAATAAAGGTGTTGTAGTCGCAGATTTGGGCGATGGAATCCTAAATGTGGAATTCCGTTCTAAAATGAATTCCATAGGTGGTGATGTTCTCGGCGGACTTAACAAAGCGATCGATATCGCAGAAAAAGATTTCGCCGGACTCGTAATCGCCAATCAGGGTAAGAATTTCTCGGTGGGCGCAAATATCGGGATGATCTTCATGATGGCCGTTGAGCAGGAATATGATGAGCTCAACGCTGCCGTAAAATATTTTCAGGATACATCCATGCGCTTGCGCTATTCTTCAATTCCAACCGTGGTTGCGCCTCATGACATGACTTTGGGCGGCGGTTGTGAGATGACCTTGCACGCGGACCGTGTGGTCGCGGCGGCAGAAAGTTACATCGGTCTGGTGGAATTTGGTGTCGGCCTTATTCCCGGCGGTGGTGGTTCCAAAGAAATGACCCTGCGCGCCTCGGAAACCTATAAAAAAGATGATGTTGAACTCAATCGCCTCCGCGAATATTTCCTAACAATCGGGATGGCCAAGGTTTCCACATCGGCTTATGAAGCCTACGATACCGGGATTTTAAAACCGGGCAAGGATATTGTGGTGGTGAATAAAGGCATGCAGATCGCGGCCGCGAAACAAGTGGCTAAATTTATGGCCGATCAAGGCTATACCAAACCCATTGAACGTACGGATATTAAAGTGCTGGGCAAACAAGCTCTGGGCGCATTTCTTGTGGGCACAGACCAAATGAACGCCGGGAATTACATCAGCGATCATGACAAGAAAATCGCCAATAAACTGGCCTACGTGATGGCCGGCGGAGATCTTTCCGAAGCTTCCTACGTAAGTGAGCAATACTTACTCGATCTGGAACGCGAAGCCTTCCTCAGTCTCTGCGGAGAACGAAAAACCCTGGAACGATTGGAGCATATGATTAAGAAGAATAAACCGTTGAGGAATTGAGTATAGTGTATGTTGTAGATTGTATAATGTATGCTGTAGCTTGTATAATGTAAAATGTATACTGTGTAAAATAGCTTGTAAACTGTAATCTTAAGGAACTAGTATAGTGTATACTGTATAATGTGTACTGCGTAATGTAAATAGTAAACTGTAAACTTTTAGAAACATGAATTACTTTAAGGAACTAAAGGTTTGGCAGAAATCGTTGGATTTAGTGAATCGAATTTACTTGGATACTAAATTTTTACCGAAAGATGAAATGTACGGTTTGACCTCACAGATAAGAAGATCTGCAGTATCAGTTCCTTCAAATATCGCAGAAGGTTGTGGTAGAAAAACGAATAGAGATTTTAATAACTTTTTAGGAATCGCATTAGGTTCAGCATTTGAATTGGAAACTCAATTGATAATTGCCAAAAACTTAAATTATTTAGAGGAAAGAAATTTTACTGAATTTGAAACTGAATTGAAACACATACAAAATATGATCATTAAACTTCAATCCACTCTTTAAACACATCATAAACTCTACATTATACAATTTACAACTTACATTATACTTTGTTCATTGTACAGGTTACAATATACAATCAACATTATACAAAATACATCGAAATAATGAACACAACCGCATACATAGTAAAAGCATACCGCACCGCAGTAGGAAAAGCTCCTCGTGGACTTTTTCGCTTTAAGCGACCTGATGAACTGGCGGCGGAAACCATTCAATATTTGTTGAAGGAAGTGCCCAATCTCGATATAAAACGTATTGATGATGTCATGGTGGGCAACGCGATGCCCGAGGCGGAACAAGGTCTGAATATGGGACGGTTGATTTCGCTGATGGGACTTAAAATTGATGATGTGCCGGGCGTGACCGTAAACCGATATTGCGCTTCGGGCATTGAAACGATTGCGATGGCTTCGGCAAAGATCCAAGCAGGAATGGCTGATTGTATTATTGCTGGCGGAGCCGAAAGTATGAGCTACATTCCCATGGGCGGCTACAAACCGGTACCCGATTATAAAGTGGTCAAGGAAGGGCACGAAGATTATTACTGGAATATGGGATTAACAGCCGAAGCGGTTGCTAGGCAGTTCCACGTGAGCCGCGAAGATCAGGATGAATTTGCTTTTCATTCGCAACAAAAAGCCCTGAAAGCGCAGGCAGAAGGCCGTTTTCAGGATCAAATTGTGCCCATTGATGTGCATGAAACCTTTGTGAACGACGCTGGTAAAAAGGAAACCAGAACCTATACGGTCAACAAAGATGAAGGGCCACGGAAAGATACCAGCCTTGAGGTTTTGGCTAAACTGCGTCCTGTTTTTGCCGAAGGTGGAAGTGTAACCGCTGGAAATTCCTCGCAAATGAGCGATGGGGCTGCATTTACACTGATCATGAGCGAGAAAATGATGAAAGAGCTAAACTTGGAGCCCATTGCCCGCTTGGTAAATTATGCCCCCGTAGGCGTAGAACCTAGAATAATGGGAATCGCTCCTGTAAAAGCGATCCCAAAAGCACTAAAACAAGCGGATGTAAAACTGGAAGATATTGAACTTATCGAGCTTAACGAAGCTTTCGCTTCCCAGTCGCTCGCGGTAATACGTGAACTGGACCTTAATTCTGATATTGTAAATGTAAACGGCGGCGCAATTGCTTTAGGTCATCCTTTAGGCTGTACTGGCGCCAAACTTTCGGTACAATTATTTGACGAAATGCGCAAACGAAACCTGCAAGGCAAATACGGTATGGTTACCATGTGTGTTGGAACTGGGCAAGGTGCTGCTGGGGTTTTTGAGTTTCTGAATTGAAAAGAGATAAAATAGAGGAGAGAGAAAAGAGAAGAGATAAGAGTAAATAGAGGATAGAGGTAAAAGAGGAGAGAGATAAGAGAATAGAGAAAACTAATTAAATGGAAAGTAGAAGGCACAATTATAAAAATTTGAAAATCTGGGCTTTTGGGTTAGAAATTGCCTGTAATGTGTCAGATTTATTGAAGACCTTCCCTAGGCATGAGCGTTTTGATTTAACCTCTCAAATCAATAGATGTGCTATTTCGATCCCAAGTAATATATCTGAAGGTTCAGCGCGATCTAATAAATCTTTTAGAGTTTTTATAGATTATTCTCTGGGTTCTTCTTTTGAATTGGGTACTCAATTATTGATCGCCAAGCATAAAGATTACATTGATAAAGAACAATTAAAAAAATTTGAATCACAGATTTCAGAATGGCAGAGAATGACAATGAGCTTTCAAAATAGTCTTAGGATCTGTTTAGAAATAACCTGCCCATTTCTATGGGTTCTTTTGCCCAGCAACTGCGCCTGCCTTTGCCGGTAGGCAGGTTGAAAATACTCGCCATAGCTACGGCTATGTCTGCGTTTTTCGCCTTGTTGATGAA
>JBDNGW010000746.1:0-3041 GCA_041689735.1 Leeuwenhoekiella sp.
CTGCAGCCGACCGGTCGTTTTTGAATAGGCCCTGTTCAAAAAACCGACGCTCTCTTTAACGGAAATGGATATGGATATCTTTTTTGGGATTCTACAATATACAAAATATTACAGTAAATTCAAAGGTTTAACGGTATAAATACTGCCATCACGAGCCAATATTTCCTTGGGCACAATTAACCTTCATCTTATAAACTCTACGAATTCCGCATCCTTGGCTTTATCAGTATATGCTTTTTGACCTTGTGAACCAGAAAAATCAGATTGGGGAGCAAAAGGTGGGTCGATATAAATTAATTTGACTTTCCCTTTTACCTTGTTTTTTATGAGTGGGTCTTCGTTCTTGTAGATGGTTTTGAGGAACTGAAGATTGTCGCCAAAGACAATCATATTTTTCCACCCGTCCGGATAAGATTTACGGTCGCCATTGTATGTTCTTTCAATTTTTAAGGGTGCGGCTGTTACGCCATCTTCATCTGCAAGAATATCTTCCTTACGCATTTTGCCAGCATAAACAAGCTCGTATTCTTTTTGGGTTGTGGGAAACAATTTATACTTGAAGTCATCGGGCAATTGCTCGTCCTTCTGTAGTTTTTCTATTAAATAATCTTTTTCTCTTTGGCTTAATTCGGTCATTAGGTAGTTAAAATGTGTGCTAAAGATATTGGTATAATTTTACGAGGCAAAATAATATCAATAAATTAAAATTTCATTCATAAACTAATGATGAAGAGATTTCATTCAAATTACTAGGTTTTGATTGGGCTTGGTTCCGGTTTATTAAATAGGGTTTTATATTATCAATTTGATGTATAATGCATAAGGGCAATATACTAGTGCCAAAAATGATGCCCATATTATGTCATTATTTGATGAAACATTGAAAATGGCTGAATTTCATTAAAATCCTCTAAATGAGAAGACTTGATTTCGAACCATTACCCATAAATAATATTCATATATGCTTTACTCTTTTACCACATTTTCAAGTTCTCTGATCAATTCTTCTTTATTGGGTAATACATAGGTGAATTTTGAAGCGAACACATTGTTTTCCAGTCCGCCCAAAATATATTCCGCCGCAATCTCATCTTTTTCTGCACATAGTATTATTCCAATTGGCGGATTGTCGCCCTTGTCATTGATCTCTGTTTTGTAGTAATTCAGATGGGTGTTGAGTTGTCCGGCATCTTCGATCTTTAGCTTTGTTGTCTTTAGTTCGATCAAAATGTAGCTGCGCAGGATCTTATTATAAAATACCATATCTACATAATAATGGGTGTTATTGATCGTGATTCGTTGTTGTGAACCAACGAACATAAAACCCCTGCCCAGTTCCAAAAGAAAGTCTTCAAGATGTTTGATGAGTCTTTTCTCCAGTTCTTTTTCAAAAATGGGCTTATGTTCCGGCACACCAAGAAATTCAAACACGTAAGGGTTTTTCATAATATCTTCGGGCTTTATTATTTGTTGGCCCTTTTTGGAGAGTTCAATTACACGTTCTTTATTAGCTTTCCCCTTTGACAGCAAAATCCTTTCATAGAGCGAACTATCGATCTGTCTTTTCAGCTCACGGACAGACCAGGAGGAATTGACCGCTTCTTTCTCATAAAATTCCTTTTTTTGAACGTCCTCGATAATAAGGAGCTCGCATATATGGGACCAGGTCAATTGTCCAGACAGTGTCTGGACATCTGGGTAGCCCAAATAAAATTTTCTCATGTTGAACAGGTTCGATCTTGAAAATCCCCTCCCTATCTCTATAGTAAGGCGTTTTGACAGTTCAAGTATTATCTGTCTCGATGAACCTGTGTCAACATTGTTTGTTTTTTCGTTATCCATAATAACTTTTCCAATACTCCAATAAGCTGCAACCAATTCATGATTGACGCTTATGGCAGCAGATTTCCTTGAATCAAGGATAATTTTCCTAACGCTTTCAATCAAACGTTTTTGATTTAGCTCAATATTTTTTTTCATAAATATAAAAATAGGGTTTTCCGAAATGGGAGCAAAAAACGGGCAATGCCTTCTTGATCCTTCAGGAGCAGTGATCCTATAAAATGAGGCAAGTTCAATAGTGTCGCAAGCTGCGACACCATCTCCAAATCACGGAAAGCTTGGGTTTTTTTAATGTTACAGCTTAAATGATATTGATATTTTACCTTGTTACAAAGTTCGTTGAACCAATGTCCTTTTTTGCTTTTGGGCTAATGAATATCTTGCTTTCATCTAACCAAAAGCGGTTGTCCACTTATGGATGGACTAGAAAACATAGCTTGTAAAATCTTTGTGTTATAAAATTAAAAATTAATGAAATGGAAAAACAATTTATGTACTTCTTGATATGGTCACTGGTTCTGGTGGTCTTTCTAAGGTTTACCCCAAATGATAAAATCATATTGATCGGGGACTTCTTCAAAAAGATAATGCCGTCGATCCCATTCACCAAATTTTTTGGGATAATATACCCATCAGAGAAAAGAAAAGAAGATCAGTGATTTAATCGATGGAATTAAAAATAAGCTTTGATCGGTCTCAAAAAACTGCAACATACTTGCGGAAATCATTTTTCAGTGCCATAAGGTCTCAATTCTCCCGAAAGCCCCCTGATCCGTAAATATTTGTAATAAGTTGCCCTGGAGATTTTCAGCTGGGCACAGATTTCGGAGACGGTCAGTTTGCCCTCCCTGAAATACCCCTCGCAAAGTACGGCCTTTTGCTGGTTTTTCTTGCTCAGCCCCTTGGGTGCCCCCAAAATTATCCCTCTCTGTCTGGCGGATTCAAGGCCGGCCTTGGTACGCTCTATTATGATATCGCGCTCCAGCTGGGCCAGGGCGGCAAACATGTTTATAAGGAAATTACTGTGGGAGGACTGCTTGGTGGTATCTATGAAGGGTTCGGTGATGCTCTTGAACTTGACCCCCTTACCCTCAAGCTCGTTCATCAAACTGGTAAAGTGGATAAGGCTCCTGGCCAACCGATCCAGCTTCCAGACCACAATGGTGTCACCGCTCCTTACGAAGCCCCAGAGTTTTATA